>JAUWDN010000098.1 GCA_030608765.1 Promethearchaeota archaeon | reverse complement strand
CAATGTTTTCCATCAAATTCAGCCATGTTACCCTTACCATTTTTTATATTTTTAATGTAATGAATAATAAATAAATAGTGTGAATATTTAAAAAAATAAAGTTTTCTATATTTAAAATTATTCGAAAATGTATTTCAAAAGAAATTCAACAAAATTACATTTCTAACTTTTTAACTGGTCCATTTGTAGTCCCTTTGGGATTGATTTTTTCCAGTTCCCCAATAAGTTGAAACACTTTATCGTCATTTAAAGCTTCACCAAATTTTATCAACATTTCTTTAGAACCAACAAATAAACCTTTTCTTTTCATTGGTTTTCCGTCCTCTTTTAAAGGATTTACTTCTAAGAATAATAGTGCGGGTCGAGTCTTAGTCGCAGGAACCTTAACTACATTCACGCCAGGTACTGGAGTTTCCATCTTCTCCCAATCGGCGCCATTTTCTAGGTGAGCTTTTAACTGAGCTTCAATATCAACCAAATTTGATCACTTCTTTTTAAAAATTTATTATTTATATTAGGTGTTACATATTAGGCATATAATATATACTATATGGCATATAAAAAGTTTTTGGTAGCGAAATGTTGTTAGGTAATCTTAAAAGCGAGCAGACAAAAATCTAAAATGGTAATAAAGTCGTGAGCTGATGTCTAATTTTAATTCGTCGGATTACTTGGGGTCGATTTCCACTAAATGCTTAAATATCACCTCGGTATATATAATTGTATAGAAAAGTTAAGAGTTTTTCTAAAAATCTCATAAAATTGGTGATTAAAATAAAATTAATTTCAGTAAATTTACCAGAATCTTATTTAAAGGTTTTAGAACTACTAGTTGTTGAAGGAAAGTTTCCAAATCGTAGTGAAGCTATCCGGGTCGGAATTAGGGATTTAATTAGGACAGAGTATCTAATTGAAGAGTCCGTAAGGAGAAATATGAGCCCGAATTTAATTGAAACCGAAATTCAAGAAATAATTTAATTTTTTATTCTAATCTTTTCTTTTTTAAATTCTAAGTGAAGAAATAAAAAAATATAAAAATCTATCTATCCATTACTTCTTTTATTTTTCGTCGTCTTTCTTCTCGTCTTTTAGCAATTTTTACTCTAATGTCGTCGCTTTCGACTTTAGGGACTTCTATTCTCGGTTTTGGAGTCTTTTTAATATCTAATTCTTTTTTGTAAGTATTTATCTTAGCTTCTATTGCTGAAAGAAATCTAATTCCTATTTTAGTCTCTTTTAAATTAAATATAGCTTCGTTTAATTCTGTGATTGCTCTCATAAAAGAGTTCCTCGATAGAGAGATTTGAGCTTTATCTAACGCCTGATAGGCTAGTTTGAATTTATCGAGATTCTCGTCTCTATCGAGATTTACATTAGTAATAATTGGAACTTGACTAGCGTTTTCTAACACTTCAATTTGCTTATTCATTTCTTTGATTAATTTGTTTAAATCTGTGTTTTCTATTTTCTTGATTACTTTTCTTAACGCTAAAATTCCTTCATTGTATTTAAGCTTCTTAATTAAATCATTAGCGCTATCACGTTCTATTTGAATTAATTTTGCTCGTTGTTTGCGTTTTTCTTCTTTCCTTATTTTATCAAGTTCTTTTTGTTTTTCATCTGCGTCTTTTAGTAATTCTTCAAGCTCTCTTTTTTCTTCTACCTTCTTCTGTTGGTAATCTTTTAACTTCTCTGTTTGCTTCATTTCTTTTTTGAGAATGAACAAAAGATCGTTATTAATCCGTGATACTTCGCGTTCCCATCCAATTTTTTTGAACATGTCTCGACCCAATATGTATTTTTCATAGGCTTCTTCAAACTTCTTGTTATCTTTTAATTTAGTACCCTCTTCTAAGAAGCGATAAGCTTTTTCTGAAATTTCCCTTTCTCTTTCTTTTTCCTCTTGTATTGCTAATATTTCCCGTCTTCTTTGATCTTGCTGCAAATCATGTAAATCTTTAGCTTTACTGATTTGTTCTTCAATTTGATCTTTAAGTTTTAATTTTTCGACCTTTTTCGCTTCAGTTAATTTTGCTTCGCGTTCAATTCTTTCCTTTTTCAGTTTGATAACATTTATCGATTCTTTTATCATCCTGATTCCTTCTGACCATTTTATCTCAGCAAATAGTTTCTGACTCTCCTTGTAATAACTTACAGCTTTTTCAAAATTGTTTAGTTTTAACTCTTTTTTAGCTAAATCCATGAAGTGAAAAGCTTGATCCTTTTTAGATTCGTATTCCATAGCACTTTTTCTTTTGACTTCAAGCGCTTGAACTTTCAATCTTAAAAGCTCTTCTTCTGCTTCTTTTGCCAATTTTGTTTCAATTTTTCGTTTCTTTATTTGTTCTTCTTGCTTAGAGCTTTTTTGTGCCTCCAAAGTCCTTAATCTTTTATCAGCGTTAGACTTGTCTTGATAATAATTCATTTTATTTTCTAATTGATTTGCTTGTTCAGTCCAACCGATGCGTTTGAATTCAAGTTTTGCTTTTTTGTATAGGTTAATTATATCTTTGAATGGTGACTCGATGTTTAAAATTCCATCTTTCTTCTTAATTTCATATTCCTGAGCTAATCTTTCGGCACGATTTATAATATTTAAAATTTCTTCAGATTCTTTAGATTTTGCTACTTTTAACTTTTCAAAATCTATTATTCTTTGTTCGTGAACAAAAACTTCTTTTTTCGGGGTTATCTTAATTTTTTGCTTAGAGGCTTCTAATTTTTGTTGTTCAAGCGCTCGGAGGTTATCGTCTTTTATTTTTTTATCCTTATAAAAATTTATTGTACCCATTAATCTGAGTGCTTCTTCTTTCCATCCTATTTTCTGGAATAATTTTCGTGCTTTTTCATAATTCAAAATTGCTTGTTCATATGGGCTTTTATATATTAAAATATCCTTTTTTAGACTCAATTCATAACTTCTAACGTCACTTTCAGCTTCATCTATTAGATTCATTGCTTTTTTTGTCATTTCTTCAATTTCTCTGTCTTTACTCTCAAGCGGTTCTAATTCTTGATATCTAAGTGGTTTCGTTTTTTTCATTGCTTTTAAGGATTCTTCAAATTCTATCTGTCTTTTTAATTTTCCAGTCTCTAATTCACGTAAACGCTTATCTTTTTCATCCTTTTCTCGGTAAAGCTTTATTTGGTTTCCATATATTTCAGATTCATCTTTCCATCCTCGAACAGAAACTTTTTCTCTAATTTTTTTATATGTTTCAGCAATCTCCAGATATGGACATTCTTTTTCAAATTGACCGTTTTTAATTGCCAACTCGTATTCTCGAGCTGTTTTCTCAGCATTATCTACTTCTTCATCGATTTCTCTTTCAAATCTTCCTTCATGTTTAGTAAGTTCTTCGAGTTTTTTGAGTTTGTCGACATCAACACCCACAATTTCTCCCTTTTTTAATGCTTTTTGTGCTTTTTCAAATTCTTCTTGTTTAAGTGTTTTTTTATACTCAATTTCCCTCAATTTTTTATCTTTTTCTAGTTTTTGTTGGTAAATCTTAATTTGGTTAGCGTAGATAAGTCCTTGCTCGGTCCAACCTTTTTCTAATATTTTTTTTCTTAAATCTGTATATATTTCAATTACTTCAAGATAGGGTGAGTCTTTTATAAGTTTACCTTCTTTAAGCGCTTTTTTCATGGCTACTTCGTAATCTCTTGCCATTTTCTCAGCTTTATCTACGAGATTAACAATTTCTTCTTGAAATCTCTTCTCATCGTATTCCTTTGTTTTTTGAGCTTCAAATTGTCTTAATTTTTCTGCATCAAAACCATCTTTTTGAACCTTTTGGAAATCTTCATAGCCTTTCTTTTCTTCGTCTTTCTTAGCTTCAATTTCTCTAACTTTTTTTTCTTTATCGAATAATTCAGAATATTTTCTGATATGGGTTGAATAAATAACTGCGTCATCGTTCCATCCTTTTGCTAATACCTTATCTCTTACTTCAGTAAAAATTCGTATTATCTCAGGATATTGGGAATCAAAATTTAAATTTCCTGCTTTAGCAGCTTTTCTAAAATAAGAGTCGTACTCTCGCGCCATCTTTTCTGCTTCTTTCACAGAATTCTCAATATTTTCACGAAATTTTTTAATCTCATCTTTTCTTTTCCTTTGTTCTTTAAGTTGTGTTAACTGAACCTCGTTTACTTCGCTAACAAGTGTAACTTTTTTAATTTTTTGAGCTTCGCCGAAATCCTTTTGTTTTTGAAGTTTTTTAGTCTCGATTTGCCTAAGCTTCTTATCTTTCTCTATAAGGGTGTGATAATGGCTAATTTGATTATAATAGATACCTACTTGGTCTTTCCATCCTTTTTCGTTTACTTTTTGTTTTAATTCTTCATAAATCTTTATTACTGTAGGGTAGATGCATTCCTCAACTAGCATTCCTTTCTTAATCCCTTTTTTCACGCTTAAGTCGTATTCTCTTGCTAACTTTTCTGCATAATCTACCATCGCAGAAATCTCACTTTGAAATATTGCGTCTTCTTGCTTTCTCTCAACTTGTTCTCTTAGTTTTTCTGCTTGAGTTTGCTGCTTTATCTGTTCTTCAATATTGGCGCGTTCTATTAATTGGATTTCTTGTTGTTTCTTTGTTTCAAGCTCTTGTTGTTCTCTCGCCTTGATATGTTGCAACCCCAATAGAAATCTTTCTTTTTCAATCTCCACCTGTTCGATCATAGTTTTAATTTTCTTGACTTCATTCATCCAATTGATTTCTTCAAATAACAACACACTTTCTTCAAATAATTTTAATGTTTCATCATATTGGCGTAAATTTTTTAATTCTGTCGCCTTTCCAATCAATTCATAAGCTTGATTTGATTTCTCATTTTCTTTCCTTTTAGCATCTTCAAAAGCTCGAATCTTCTGCGCTTTTAATTCTAATTCTGACATTTTGCCTCCAGGTTCTTGCTGCGATGTAATCGTTTCCTTAGTAGTCAGGATTTTTTGTTTTCGTAAGAAATCAGCTTTTCTATTATAACAATCCCCAATCAACTCACTTACTTTTTCTATGTCAGAGCTCTTTCTTAAATTTTTTAAAATCTTTATTGCATCATCATATATATCAAGAGCCGCATCGAATTGTTTGTCGTTAACAAGTTCTAGAGCCTTCACAATAAGCAAATCTGCTCCCTTATAAGATTCATCTTCATTTTGCGCTAATATAGCTTCTCCCTGAGCGATCTCAATTTCACTCTCTATTTCCATTTCGCGTTCTCTAAACATTTTCTCTTTTAATAAATAGATATCAGAGATCTTACTATTTAAAGCGTCAACTTCTGCTAACTTGTTAATTTGCCCATATAATCCAATCGCTTGCCGTAAAACTTCGATGCCATCGTCATGAAATTTTAATTCTATTAACGATAACGCGTGTCGAACTAGTTCAATTGCTTCAGAAGCTATCTCTTCTTCAATATTTCCCATATCAGAAAAAAATGCTTCTTTTGTTGGATCTGATTCGAATTCGTCAAATTCCTCACTTTTTTCCTTTTTCTTATCCTGTTCATCCATATTTTCATCAAATTGGTTGAAGTTAAAATTTACATATCAAAGTCTAAATTTTGAAGGTTAAATATTATAATTAAATGATATTGTTTATTTTCATTTTAGTATTAAGTTAATGTTACTATTTTGCAACATCGTTAGGGGCGATTCTAATCAAAGTTCAATTTTTCCAAGAGTTTTATTTAAATA
>JAUWDN010000038.1 GCA_030608765.1 Promethearchaeota archaeon | reverse complement strand
GCAGGAGTTAAAAATAATTCTAGCTCATGTAGTTGAATACACATTGGGGTTATTTTGTTTCGAGAATTTTAAATTTGACGACGCTGCTAGGGCGAGAATTGAAGAAAGATTTAATTTCTCTTTTAACGATGTTGAAAAGATGAATATTAAGGAAAACTTGATTATAAATCTCAAAAATAGGGATAATTCACTAATAATAGAATTCTCAGAGCTGCAAGATGTTATGAGAAATGCATGTAGAGTGTGTGAAAACTTTACTAATTATTACGCAGATATTTCTTTTGGTGGCATAGCCTCCAACCAAGGATTAACAACAACCTTAATTCGCACTAAAGCTGGAGAGAAGATTTATAATCTTGCTTTAAACAAAGGATATATTAATGAACCAGCTGAGTCAAATACCTCTGTCGAAAAGTCGAAAATGATAGCTCAAATTATAAGCTTTAGCAAAAGAAAAGCAAAAAGAGCAGAGGAGTTTCAACCTTAAAATAATGAGAATTATTTTTCTAGTTTAAGTGGATACTAATTATTTTAAACCTTATATTTGGTGTTTTATTCCAAAATAGTTTTTTACTCAAGATAAGATTCATATTATCCATATATTAATCCTAAATAAAAACCCATTTGAGTTAATAATCAAATAATAAACATCTATTGTAAAAAGAGTCCGACGAAAGCTTTACTGGGTACAATTGGATTAAAAAAGAGAGCAATTCATCATGAAAATTACAGTTTCGGGTCCAACTCAGAGCGGAAAGTCAAGTTTTATTAAGCACTTTGACGAAAAAGCTATGAATGTTGAGGCAAAAGCCAGAGACAACAAGTATTATACAGTAGGAATGGACTTAGGTAGCGTTAAATTAAATGGGTTTGATGTCTTCTTATTTGGAACTCCTGGTTTATTAAGATTTAATGTTATGAGAGATGTTGTCGTGCGAGGGACTGATGGTCTAATTTTTATATTTGATGCGGCTCACCCAGAGAAAGACGAAGATGCAATTATTATTCTAAATTCTCTTAGAAAGGCGATAAGCCCCGATACCCCAATAATGTATTTAGCAAATAAACAAGACGTTGCAGGGGCACGCCACGCTGAAGTAGTTAGGTCTCAGAATTATCTACGTGACGACGCAGTGGTTTTTCCAACAAGCACGAGGACAGGAGATAATTTAGAAGAAGCCTTAAAATATCTTGTAAATCAGATATTTGATCATTATTCTTCCCTTCTTACAGTGCTCCGTTCATACGAATCAAATATAGATGGTTTGCAAGAAAAATTAGACAAGAATCCTGTTGAAATGAGAGACTTATTAAACAACCTCGAAATAAAGAGATTTATTGAGGTTGATAGGATAAATAGAACCTACAAGGTAAAACAAGGGTTAAAGCTCTTAATATAATCTCTAAATAAAAGTTTAGGATAACTCTACAGGTGTGATATCGTCTTTTCCAAATTTCTTTTGTAACTCAATTAATTCTGTTCTTTGTTTTATTAACACATCCCAGAAGAACTTTGGAACTTCCTTTTCGGCTTTATACATATCTTCAACGCGTTTTAATTTGTCAAGTAGGAATTTAATTCGTAATGTAAACTGCTCAACATATTCCTCTTGAGAATAACCTTTATTTAACTCTACCTTAAATAGGTTCTTTAGATCCTCATATTTCGGAAGATAACCGATTGGTGTTTTAATAGCATCAAAATCCCCTTTAGTACGCCCTTCAGCCCAGATAACCCATACTTTTTTATCCAAAATGCCGTTTAAATATTTGCCATCCTTTCCTTTAAGAAAGTAGTTCGTAGAAAATACTTGGGGGCAATATTTCAATTGGTTACCAAATTTTTGGTGATTTTTTAGATATTTCCCAAGCGGAACAACCAAGAAATCGAGATTTGCCATGGGGCTAGCTTTTCTAACGCCTACAGCACCAAGAGTTGCTGAAGTTGTTTCAGATTCGATACTAGCCCCGATAAAAATACCATGTTCCCAGTTTAAGCTTTCAACTACGGGAGGCATTGTGTTTGAGTCTCTACCACCATAAAAAATACCATGAATAGGTACACCGTTGGGATCCTCTAGTTTAGGATCACAGTTAGATAAATCGTTAAGTTTTATTGTATATCGAGCATTGGGGTGGGCGTGGGGTATTTCATTACCGTTTTCATCAGTAGTTCCGTCGACCCAATCACCATAATGATTAAAACCATCTTTAGGGTGATCAACCCCCATCCCAATCCAATAAGGCTTACCATCTTTTACAAGAATATTAGAATAAATTAATTCTCTTGGGGTTACAAGTGCTTCATAAATCACAGGGTCGTCTTTTGCATTTACATCTTTAATAATTCCAAAGATCCCATTCTCTATGTTAACAGCATGAGCAAAACCATCTTTCCAAGAGCGTAAATACGCGATATCATCTCCTACAATTAGCTGCCCAGGAAGCATTGCTGTTGATGTTTTTCCGCAAGCACTTGGAAAAGCCCCGGTAAAATAAGTTATTCTATTTTTCCCTTTTGGATGAACTCCTAAAATAAAATAATGTTCTGTAAGCCAATCTTCATTATTTGCTTTATGTATCGCTAAACGTAATGCAAGTTTCTTTAATCCAAGAGAATTGCCAGCATATTGGTTGTTTACAGTCAACACTCGATCTTCTTGTAAATCCACATATATACGGCGCTTGTCAATGTTTTTAGTGACTGGAGGATTTCCTATGAGTTCGCCAGCAGAATGGATAAAGTAAAAGAAATTATCAGAGCCATTAAATTCTTTAAATTCTTCGTATCCTTTTCGATATAATAGATCTTCAGAATGAGCAACATAAAACGAATCTGTGAGTTGTAAAGCACCAATAGTAAACTTTGAATTTAATGGACCGAGACAAAAAAATCTAATAAGACATTCCTTACCTTTCATACACCCATCCATAATATCTAATATTTCTTCAAGACCTTCGTCTCTATCCATAGTGTTAATCCAAGGGCTTCGATATTCGCCTTTCGGAATTAAGACTTTAGTGTTTTCTTTATCTCTTGCTTGATCGTAAAAGCTGTCGTAATGAATGGTATGGCCTTCTATTTGGAGATTAGATTCTTCTTGATAAATAATGGATTTCTGTTTCACATACTCGATATCCTTTTTAGAGTCAGATATTACAGAAACTTTGCTGGGTTTACAGAGATCTACAAATTGTTTTATAATTTTTAATATGTGTTCATTATTTAAAACAAATAGCTTCTCAACATCCTTTTGAGTAATCAATGCATTATTAATAAATTCCGAAAAAACTTCTTTGTAATTCATTTTAATGATTTTCAAGTTAATGTCTTAAAAAGTGAAAAATTTTTTAAAAAGCTTATTAAAGCGCATGATTATTGAAATTTTTTTAGAATAAGATAATTATGATTTATAAAAAATAAAACAATTAAGAAAAAATAGAAATTTCAATTAATTTATTATAATCCAGGAAGTCTACTACCCTTAGCACTAATAATTCTATCTACTCTTAAAATCAAGTTTGCCAGTTCACTTCCAGCTTTGATTACATGCTTAACTAAAGCCGCGGGTTCAATTATTCCCTTCTCGAAATTATCCCCAATCTCGTTGGTTATTGTATCAATTCCTTTCCATTTATCGTTTTCATTTTTATGAGCAGCACGTAATGCTGTCATGTTCTCTATTTCGTCTAATCCTGCGTTTTTGATTAATGTTTTTGGAATTTCTTCTAAGGCAATAGCAAAAGCATTTACGGCTAGTTGTTCTTTACCGCTAATTTCGTTTGCATATTCTCTTAATCTTTTCGCAAGTTCGATATATATCGCACCACCACCAGCAACAACGGCTTCCGTGTCCATAACTTTTGCTACTACTGAGAGCACATCGTGTAATGTAATCTCGGCAGAATTCAGAATTTTATCTAAACCACCTTTTAGGAGTATTGAGACAGATTTAGGATTTTTACAACCTGTAAATAATGTATACTCGTCTTTGCCGAGTTTTTCAAATTTGACATTTTCTGCAAAGCCTAAGTCTTCTTCGGATAACGAATGGATATCATCGATTATTTTAGCTCCAATTGCTTTAGTGACAGCTTTCATGTCAGAATCACCAAGATTTTTAATTGCAGCTATTCCTTCTTTTGCTAAATAAGCCCCGAATTTATCAGAGATGTCTTTATTGTTAACAATCATATTCACGCCTAGTTCTTTGAATATTTTCAAGTAATCAACGAGAATTTTTTCTTCTTGTTCGAGAAATTTTTGAATGTCAGCTGGGTTTGAAATTCTTATTTGGGCATCAAATTCTGTTTTTACGACATCTAGTTTTCTTCTAATAACAGCAATTTTCGCATTTTTCACTACATCTGGCATTACGGGATTGACTTTCTCTTTCTCTATATAAACACCATTTATTAACTCAGATTCTCTTAGCGATTTCCCAGGAGTTTTTACAATTTTAACATTTCCTACTTTTGAGAACGTATTTCCATCTTCTCCCTTTATGTGTTTAATAGCTTTTACAGTCAATTCGGCGAAATAATCTTTTACACCTACTATGTCTTTAGCGTTCATAGCGGTTTTCGCGACATTTATAAGGAGCTTATCATCATCTTGAGATATTTTGGTAGCCATTTCATTTACAAGTTTTAAAGCTTTATCTGCTGCTAACTTGTAACCGTGAGTGATGGGTTTTGGATGAACATTCTGTTCGATAAGTTCAAGAGCATTTCCCAATAAAGCAGCTGAGAATATTACAGCGGTAGTTGTGCCATCTCCGATATCTTCGTCGATTGATTTGGCGATATTTACCATCATATTTGCAGCAACATTATCAATATCAAGTAGTTTTAGAATTTCAGCACCATCGTTTGTTATTGTAACATCTCCTACAGAATCTACAAGCATTTTATTCATACCTTTCGGTCCAAGTGTAGATTTCACTGTTTCGGTAATAGCCATAATAGCATTTATGTTTTGCATGCGAGCTTCTTTTTCTTTCGTTTCTTCCGTTCCTTCTTTGAGAATTATAATCGGTACAGACATAATTTTATCTTTTTTTGTTTTTAAAAATTTTAATTTATTACATTTTTTTAATGACCCAATTTATAAGAATTTTATGATTTGGAGATCATTTAAAAATAGAAAACTTGAAATTAGAAAATTATATAAAATATTCAATAATTTTTTGCAATGTTGAACATTTTCAACATTAAAAGAATTATTTTCTCGCTTCTTAAAAATGAAAGAAGAAACTATAGACGGAAAAAAAAAAATAACGCTTGACGATATAGACGAAGCTATCATAAAAATGTTGCAAGAAGACGCCAAAACGTCTTATCGAGTTATTAAAGAAGAATTAAAGATTTCAATTGGTACAATCCACAATCGAATCTCTAAATTGGAGGAAAGCAAGGTAATAGAGGGCTATACACTTAAACTTAACAACGAAATACTAGGTTATAAGCTAACATTTTTAATAAGAATTAATATTGATGGTAAGCACACTCCAGAAATTCTGGAAGAAATAACAAAAAAACCAGAAGTTTGTTCTGTCTTTCACACTACGGGAGAACAATCTGCTGCATTAATTTGCAGATTTAAAGAAGCTCAAGATGTCCATAATTTTATACGAGACCTAAATGAAAAAGAATATATATTGAAAACTAATTCGAACATGGTTCTAAAAGAATATAAAAATTCTTCAATTATTCTTTGATAATAAAATTGTCAATAAGTTATCCTAATCTTCTTTATCTTTTGGCTTGAAATCCAAAGAAATCGAGTTAATACAGTATCGTAAGCCAATAGGTTTAGGTCCGTCTTCAAATTTGTGTCCCAAATGCCCCCCACAGTTACTACATAATACTTCCCTTCTTTTCATGTTGAAACTATTATCTTGGACTTCATTGATATTAGAATCTGTAATGGAGGTAGAGAAACTAGGCCATCCTGAACCTGACTTAATTTTTGATTTTGAGGCGAATAGAGGCGTCCCGCATCCCGCACAGTAATAAATACCTTTTTCTTTGTTATTCCAATATTTTCCAGTGAAAGGTCGTTCAGTTCCTTTCAACCTTAACACGCGAAATTGTTCTTCTGTTAATTTTTTCTTCCATTCTTCTTCAATTTTAGATTTATTTTCTGTCATCTTAATACAAAGAAAAAGAGTTGAATTTTTATATTTTGTTCTTATATCCTTCTAATTGAAGCTAAGTTTCATTAAGAAATTGAAGCTAAAATGGGATGAATGTGTTTAAAATATTATTCATATACTTAAATAGTCTTAATCTGTATCAAAATTTTTAATTGGTTTCTATTTTTATTATTATCAATATTATAATACCTTAGAAACAAAAAAAGAGAATTTTTAAAAATGCTGGATCCATGGGGTTCTTCTAATCCTTTAGATAATGAGGATTATGAGAAAATAATAAGAGAATTTGGAATTGAAGAAATAAACGAAGTCTTAAGGCAAAAGTTAATTAAGAATAGGTTTTTCCGAAGAAAAATTATTTTTGGTCATCGCGATTTAGGATTAGTATTTAAAGCAATCGAAGAAAACAAACCATGGGCAGTAATGAGTGGAATTAAACCTTCTGGGCCGTATCATTTAGGAACTTCAACTACTGCTTTAGAAATCGTTGAATTTCAAAAGATGGGAGGGACAGTGTATTATGGAATAGCAGATATTGAGTCTTGGGAGGATAATGGGATTACTTACGAAGAGGCAGAACCCAATGCAATAGATAATATTGCCGATATACTAGCGTTTGGATTAGATCCTTCGCCAGATAAAGTGTATATTTGGAGGCAATCAAAGGAACCTCTCGTTAAAGACATATGCTTTAAAGTAAGCAGATTAGTTACGCAAAACATGTTAAACGCTATTTACGGAGAGAAAACGTTTGGGCTCTATCTGGCTGCGTTGATTCAAGTAGGGGATATTGTTCTTCCTCAAATTATAGAAGGACCACAACCAACAATAGTTCCAGTAGGAATTGATCAGGATCCGCATATAAGACTTACTAGAGATCTTACACGGAGGTATTACAAAACTTTTTTCTTACCGGGAGCAACCTACCATTATCTTTTAGCTGGGATCGATGGTTCAGATAAAATGGCAAAGAGAAATCCTAATAGTTCTTTCACTTTCAATGAGTCTTTAGAATCAATAGAGAAGAAAGTTAAGGGTGCTTTAACGGGTGGGCGTAAAAATAAGAAAGAGCAACAAGAACTCGGGGGGGAACCTGGAAAATGTATGATCTATAAAATGCTAATGTATCACTTCGAAGAAGACGATGATGTTTTAGCCGATGAATTTGAACGATGTGTTAAAGGAGAATTGCTTTGTGGAGAACATAAATCGCAATGCGTTGAAAAGGTCTTGAATTTTATTAAGCAACATCAAAAGAAGAAAGAAAAATTAATTGATAAAGCGAGAGAGCTTCTAAAAATCGATTAATTAATATTTAAAATCGCGTTAATAATGGTTTTAAGATCTCGATTAATTCAGACATAAAGTCTGAAAATTTCTCTAAAAACGGTTCCTTTAGCTTTTCTTTAATTACTACTGAAACAAATAATGACTCATTTTCTAGTTCAATTCTGTGCAAATACG
>JAUWDN010000059.1 GCA_030608765.1 Promethearchaeota archaeon | reverse complement strand
CATCGTAAACCATTGGATATTTATCAATTAACGGGAGTATTTTTGTTGAGTTATTTATTTCCATTTATCTTCCACTCTTAAAATAGTTGTTTTGAGTTGTATTAACGCTATATACAATTTATATTTCTTAATGAACGTTTTCATAAAAATTTATAAATAAAAAAAAGGTAGAAAAATAAAAGTTGTAGCTTTATTATAACTTTATTTTGCTTAAAATAGCTTTATAGAGATCGTTAGCAAATTCGGGTTGATATTTTAATATTTTATTAGAATCCAAGGTTAAGATTCGAAATTTTACGGTAATATCATTGCTGTATTCTAGGACATGAAATCTTGGCCTAATACCAAAAATGTCTGCATATTTAGCGCAAATCTCGTTAAATTTATCAATTATAATGCGGAAGTGGGTATAGGGAACTCGCATTTTTAAATTATAGGTATGTACTATATTATGCTTGTTCTCAGAGAACGATGTAAAGAAGTTTTTAATATCCGTCTCTTCTTGTTTTCTAATCTCTTCGTCGTAAACATCGATATCTAATCTCGCGTTTCCTATGTCTTGAGGTGCTCGAGTTTGTCTTTTAAAATGAATATATTTCTTCCTTGACGATAGCTTTATTGTATAGTTTAATACTATTGAAGATACAACATCGGAATTAGAAATTTCGACAATGATACGATCCAAAGTTTCAATAACTACTTTTGTAAGTGTTATAGATTTTATTATGCCTTTATGACCGCTAATTTTAACTACATCGCCAATATCGAAAGGATCCACAATCCATATTAGCACTCCGGCTACAAAATTAGAAAAGATTCCGCTGAATATGAATGCTAGCGCTGTGCTTACTGATCCCGTTATTATTGCGGTGTATTCCGTAGGAAGGGTAGTGAAAGATGGAAATCCATTGATTATGAAATATAATAAAACTAAAATTGATATTATTCTGAAAGCGAATACAATTTTATTCTTCCTTGCTATCGGGATTCTTCCTAGACGATTAAATAAAATTGAGAGAAGCCTATTAAAAATATATAATAAGAAAGCAATTAGCACCACAACAATGAGTCCGAGAATATTACTTTCAAAAAGAGCCACTATTTTTCATCACCCTCGCTCTCTAATTTTGTTTCTGGGAGACTTTTTTGGTATTCTCCCCAATCTCTATAGATTCTATCAGGGTATAAGGTAAATAAAATATCCCTTAAAAAGGAATCTAAGTAATTCAAAATGATTGTAGGGTTACTTGATTTCACATACAGGAGAATACGAACGCGCCCGAATCTCGTGGTGTCAACTGCATAATCGGGCATAATCCCGAATATTGGTTCATACACTTTAAAGACGTTCATTAACATCTCATCAAGAAAGTTAGGATCTAAACTCCCCAAGAGTTCTATCTTCTTAACATAAGTAGTTGTTTTTATATTAGCGGTTAGAATCTTATTAATAAGTTTAATGTACTCTTTATAATGTCGTTTTTTGCGAAATTCTTCCCTTGTTAAGGGTTCAAATATTTTAAATTTATGGTGAGTAAATTTTACGGTAGTAAAACCATATATATTACTGTTTGGTATAATAATTTCTACGCCGTCAAATTCTCGTATTTT
Source organism: Promethearchaeota archaeon (assembly GCA_030608765.1). The sequence goes on along the minus strand of JAUWDN010000059.1, from coordinate 5,115 downwards.
AGTGTAATTTAAATTGATTTCCTTTACAATTCCTTGAATTTCGTTCGTCTCGATTAGATCTCCAATTTCAAATTGATCAGAGGATAATAAAAGCGCTCCTGAAACCATATTATTAATAATATTTTTGAAGTTTAATGAAACCGCTACTACCAAAAACGGCACTATGGCAAAAAACAGGGTAGGATCAAACTCTATCAGAAACCAGAATAAAAATATGCTCCAGATTATATTTACACTAATAGAAACAATCATTTGGTAAGATCTCTTTTTAGTTATAAACGCTGTAATGCTGCTTAGAGGTTTGCGTATTATAAAAACAATAATATTTATTACAATTAGATTTTTAACTACTTGCGTCCATGTAGAGAGGTAAATTACTAGTATCGCGACAATAATAAGAATTAAATAGATGAGAAAAAGGTATTTTTTCTTCATAATCTATATTTTGATTTCTCGTTTATAAACAATTTTTTTTCGGGGATGGATAAACTTTATATTTTAATCAAACGTAAATTTTATTTAGCTTTAGAAATACATTCCTAAAAAAACACGAGGTATATGAATAAATGATGTATAATAATCTAGATGATCCCCCACCAGAATACGATGAGGAACTACGCCAATTGGAAACACAAATTTCAGAAGTGTTCGCACTTCTGGAGAAAAGTGAACTTCAAATAAGTTTATTAAAAGATGAAAATTTTCAACTAAAAGCTCAAATCCAGAAATTGCAGCAACTACAAAAACCTACTCACTATATAAGCCCCCAAGCCGAGACAATTAAAGTACCAAAAGAAGTTCTTGCTACTGTTACTCCTATTGATACAAGTATAAGACAAAATAAAAGAAAATGTCCAAATTGTGGAGCAGCGGGTTTTTCCATTAAGGAAGTAGACGACAAAACTCGGATTCTTACTTACGTCCCAAGAAGGATTTACATGAAGAAGAAAGTCTGTACCAAGTGCCGGTTTGAGTTCTAAACCCTTTAATTCCTTACTAAGGAATTTAGGCTTCTATAATCCTGATGAATTTTTACCATTCCACCAATAAGGATTAGGAATAGAAAGAAATCGATCTTTATCAAATAATGTTATATCATTTTCGTTTAAAACAAATGCAACACCACCCAAGAACGGAACCCATTCTTGGTCAGGAGGTAACCCAAACCATCCGTATTTTAACGCGATTAGAAAGATATCGTGTGTGATGTGGATATCTATTCCACCTCTTTGAGCATCGTTGATTCCTTTCCATATAACATTTGCCGCATTTTGACAGTATAATTGAAATGGGGTTATTTTATCAGGAGAATAGAAACCAACAGCCCAACGATACATAAATTCAAGGGGGGATTCGTTTTTGAAAACATTTAAAAAGAATTTTGGAGCAGTTCCCGCATGGAATAGGGGGGTTAGTGCTCCATTTAAGGTCGCCTTCCCTCCAACACCTTCAAATCCCATCAAAATACCTTCTGCAGTCTCTCGGCAGCGTTCGACAACACTATGAAACAATCTAATTGTTCTTGAAGTGGGTAACCTTTGACCAAAAAAGTTAGCGATCTGATGACCCTGAGGCGTTAATTTTAACTCGTGCATCTTTTCAGATTCTGTAGGATTATTTCTGTGCGAATGTCGCAGAACTAGAATTATTTTCGAGTTTACTGGGAATTCTTTAAGAGCCTTAATTATATTACGCGCCTGTACGGTCCATTCGGCATTTTCCCAAATGTTTATCCCTTCCATCTTATAAAATTAAAAGATTCACCACTAAAAAAGTTAATTTAAGCCTAAAAGAAAATTGAGATTAAATTCTAACTTGTAGGTGGCTGAATGTTTCCATAAATCAACATTTTATCTACAAGCGTTTGAAATAGCAAATCCACATTTTCTCCAGTTTTTGAAGAGCATTCGAGGTACTCAAATTCTTTTCGTACTGTAAGTATAGCTTCAATATCCTTCTTACTAAAAGATCGTTTTTCTTCTAAGTCTAATTTTCCACCAACTACGAATAAGGGAAATTTTGCGTCCTGATTATTAAGTCCTTCGTTAAATGATAAAAGCCATTTATCTATATTCGTAATGCTATCGGGATTAGAAATGTCACACATAAAAATAGCTGCAGAAGATCCCTGTGCGTAGCTAGGTAAAAGGGATCTAAACCGAGACTCACCGGCAAAATCCCAAATCTGGAGAGTTATTTTCATAGTTTCCGTTTCTATGAATTTCATCAAAATTGCCGCTCCTAAAGTCGACTTGAGGTCATGATCAAACTTAGCTGTAACATATCGGTTGATTAATGTTGATTTACCAACATGTGAATCTCCAAATATACACATTTTGAACGCTAACTTAAGTTTTTCCATAAGATAAATTCCCCACCTAAGGATTAAATTAATGTAGCTGATTTTTAAAAAACCATTTAACCACTATTCTTATACCATAAGATTACGAAAGCAACACACTTTCCTAATACTCATTTAATGTTTGTTACGGTTTTTATACTTATGCATTATAAAACCTCATTTGAGAGTTTTATTTTGTTTCTCATACACCAATCAAGTTTAATAAATTGTAAATTAAAATGTAAATTTTAAATAAAAAGAGTTACAAATAAGGTTGGTCTTTTATTTTTTTACGTGCTCCGTATTTCTTTGCTTGTTTGTTCCAGCCCATATTACCCACTTTTGTATAAAGAGAAATTGGTATGAATTTTTTTCCAAAAAGCTCAATAGCTTCGTTTGGAATATTTTTTCCTTCTGTTAAGGCTTGTGCTGCGAGATCAAGCCCTTTTATTACATTTCTCACCATACCTCCATGTTCTTCTAAGGATCTGCCACCAATTGCACCACCCATTCCAAGCGATAATGCGCCCTTCCACTCAAATCCTACTTCTCGAGAAAAATTTTTACAAATTGCAACCGCAGTATTGTTTTGCTGAGATTCTGGAAAACCACAGTTGATTATTATAGCAAAGCCTTGTTTTTTTCGATCTTTTTTAGATTTTCTATGATCAGCTATAAGCTCTAGTGCTTTAATGACACCAGCAGGTAAACAATCAATATAAAGAGGAAATGCTAAAATAATCATGCCAGCTTCTTCCACTTTATTAAGTAGTTTTTTCTGTCCTTCTTCTTTTCCAACGAGTTTGTAAATATATTCTTTGCTAACTGTCAATCCTAATTGTTCTAAACGTGAAATTAAGTAATCTCCAAGAGAAGCAGAAGTGCTTGATGAGCCTTTAGGGCTTCCAACTAGTAATAAAACATTATCATTTTTATTCATAGAATTGCTTCTACCTCCATTAATGCTTTATTGAAATGATTACTAAATTCTGACACATCTTCACCTTTTAAAGATATTATAGCTCGTTGAAAAGGAGCCCACATATTAATAGCATTTCGAGCAACTAGAGCTTTAAATATATCTTCCTTTTCTGAATCGTGTTTGTCTAGAAGTCCAATACTTAGTAAGGACTGTTGTTTTTCGTATCTCTTTGAGTGATGAACCTCTCCATTAATTTTCACAAAATAAGGTAAAACTCGACCGATTTGGCGATCCAACGCTTTCTTTAGAATTGACGAATATCCTCCAAACACAATTGGAGTAAGATAAATTATTAGATCGCTGTGAACCATATCTTTTACAACATTTTCTTCATAATCTTTAATTACGCATTCGCCAGGGGTTTGGACCCAACATCCAAAGCAACCAGTACAATAACCGATATTAATATCTTCAAGGGCAATGGATATTACTTCCCAATTTAGTTTATTGAGTTCTTCAAGCATTAAATTAAAAATCTTAGTAGATTCATCATTACTGGATTTGGTTCCATCTAAAATTAAAGCTTTCATTTCAAACTTCTCTACAAGTCATTTTTAGTTTTTTTTTAATAGACATTAACATGAAATTTAATGTTTCCTACATTATAAAAAAAGAATAGACCAGTTTTTATAATAATTGAAAGTTAACTTAAACTTTATCCCGATATCGTTAAAAGTCGTTAATGCTTTACGCTATATCATAGTTTGAAAAAAAATGTTCTGAAGATTTAAAAAAATTAATTCAAATTAAAGAAAGATAGAGAAAGAATAATAAAAAAAAAAAAAAAATTGCTTACTCTGTATTGCCTATGATTTTATTCCACATTTTGGAAGACAGGAATACCAACCCTACCAAAAGGCTAATAACTGGACCCAGGATGAACATGGAGAAAGCGGGGGCCGTACTTTCAATGAACATGGAATAGAAGGCTAAAGGAAAACCTGCCGAAATTGCCAAGAATACCCCAGCCAATCCAGTAATTCGCGCTAAATCTTTCTTTTTGGGTAGGAAAAGCCCTATTGCTGCATATCCAAAAAGAAAGGATGCAATCATATTCGTAGGCATAGTGAGCATATATATACTCGCTGGACCATAATCATATGGTAATACAGTAGGTAATCTATTTAACATTCTGGTAGTTGCCGCAATTCCGTTTATGAAATTCAGAATGAATGCCATACCAATGCCCAAACCAAGCAATGCTTTACCCCAAGATTCTTTCCCATTGTTTCTTACTAGAATGAAGTATACCAATAAATTAGGGAAAAAAATCAGAAACCAAGGACCTGGTACCGCTGCTTTACTTTCCATAGCAGGAATATTTGGCCAGAAGCTAGCAAAAAGGCTTATAACTACGGCGATTACACCGACGGAATAAGCCCACTCCTTTTTCTGGAAAAAGCCCACACCCGCTACTAACCATAATATCCCTCCCAGAATACCAACAGCCGCAAAAGCCGGTAAGAAAAAGGGAGCTGTAAGTCTGCACTCTTGGGCGGCGGCGGTTTCGGCAGCCAGAATATTTCCTAAATGGAGAAAGATAAAGAAATAGGAAAGAAATACGCCTCCTACACCTAAAATGATAGAGACTAATCCCATAAATCCATTATTTCTTGTTTTTTCAGTCATTTTTGTTATCAATCCGTTTTTAATTTAATTTTTAATTTTTTTTATTAAAATTAATATGTTTTACAATTATATAAAAGTTTTCACAAAAGTAGAATTTTGATTTCTAAAATTGGGAATTAAGAAAAGACTGCCTGATTTATGCTTTTTCTTCAAAATTTCGATT
>JAUWDN010000118.1 GCA_030608765.1 Promethearchaeota archaeon | reverse complement strand
TTAATTGCGGTTGTAGCGAAGTACTTAGGAGATATAGTGATAGTAGCACTAAAACCCAAACGTGACTAAATTTATGTTAGAAACACATTTTATATGTTGAAAATAGATGTAAATATACAAATCTACATTTTTTTTATTTTTACATATCATATCTTACATAGTATTCGAACTTTTTAAGCGAGATTCAAATAAAGTAATTGAATTGAACAATCTTATTCGAATTTAATAGTGCAAATGAAGCCTGTCAATAAGAATATGTAGGAATTATACTGCATTAAAAAATAAAAAAAAATAGAATCTTTATGGTGTTTTAATATTCTCTTCCTTTATTATCAGATCCTGTTAAACATAGAATTCCGCCAACGATTACATGCACAGAGTGGGGGATTGGAATTGGATATAATATCAATTGAAAGATCATCACCACACCATAAAAAGAAGGATAATAATAAGGATAAGGATTAAAGAGACTTAATATAACTCCAATAACGAGAGAAATCGGTATTGAAGTTAGGATAAGTACACCCCCAATTTTGACTTTAGATATTGCTACTATTGTTCCTATTTGTGAAATTGCTCCAACAATAAGCACTGGAATGGCTAACCAAAACATATAATTCATGTAGGCAAATAAAAAAATGAATCCCATGATGAAATATAATAACCCTCCAACGCCACTTATTATTAGTCCTATAGTCCTTAGTGTTCTCCCTTTTTTTTTTAGATTCCTCTTTAATTTCTCTTTTAACTCTTTCTACAACCTCTTTTTCATAATCTTGCTCTTTTTCAATCATCAGAATCACCTTTGTTAATACAATTTTGTCATATTGTTATTTAAATGTTTACATAATCGTATAATCAGTTAGATAAAATAAAATAAAAACTTGGTAAGCTAAGCATGAGATAAGATTTTCTTTAATTATTGGTAACCATCTTGGGACATTTTTCTTATATTTAAGAATTTAGTTTGGATTTCTGTAAATGTATCACATTTATTTTCTTACTTTTAGTAAGGAAATTTTTTATAATTAATACTTAGGGCAAATGATCTCATCGACGAATCTAAACCAGTACGAATAATTGGCACTGAAGATAAGAAATAAAAAAAAAAGACCTTGGACTTCATGTTTAGGGGATCATTTATCGGATCCCATTAAACATAGAAGTCCACCAGTTACTACATGAATAGAATGAGGTAATGGGATTGGGAATATTAGATATTCAACGACAATAACAGTGAAATAAGAAAAATAAGGATACGGAAGATTGTAACTCATTATAACTCCAATAATGATGGAAATTGGTATTACCAATAGGCTAACCACGCCACCAATTTTTACTTTATATATTCCTATTACTAGTCCTATTAGTGAAATTACTCCAGCAATTGAAAATGGAATGATAAGCCATGATATAAACTCTAAAGGAATAGATAAGTAAATGAATCCATTGATGAGATATAATATTCCTCCAACACCACTAACAATTAATCCAGATAATTTTCGTGTTCTCCCTTTTTTTTTTTAGATTCCTCTCTAATTTCTCTTTTAACTCTTTCTACAACCTCTTTTTCATAATCTTGCTCTTTTTCAATCATCAGAATCACCTTTGTTAATACAATTTTGTCATATTGTTATATAAATGTTTACATAGTTGTATAATCTGTTAGATAAAATAAAAAATAAACTTGGTAAGCTAAGCATGAGATAAGATTTTCTTTAATTTTTGGTAACCATTTTGGAACATTTTTCTTATATTCAAGAATTTAGTTTGGATTTCTGTAAATGTATCACGTTTATTTTCTTACTTTTAATAAAGAAATTTTTTATAATTAAAAACTATAAATAATGTTAACATTTAAGATGAGTATCTTTAAAACTATAAATTAGGAAATAAAAATGATTTTTCAATTAGATTTGGCTACGGCGATTACTATTGTAGTAGTTTTATACATAACTGTATCGCTCATTTCATTTATTATAGGGACCTATATTATGCAAACATATGCTAGTATAAAGAAGTGGGACGATTCTTTTAAGATTCCTTTAAAAATTAACTTAATATGGCTTGTAATAAGTCTAGCAATCGGAATTCCATTATCATTCCTCTTTGGAGATAATGTCTTGATTGATTTCGTTAGGTTTGGTGTTAATATGATTATCGGCGTCATACTTACAATAAAATATTATAAGAAGGATAAGGGAGAAGCTGTTCAGTTTACTCTCCTTATTCAAATCGTATTATTCCTATTAGCAGTGATTTTTGGCTATTTCTTTGGGATGTTATCTCTATATGTTATATATAACTAATCGCCAATGTAATTCTGAATTACAAAATACAGTTAACTTTTTTTTGTTTTTTATTATTAAACTCCGACAAAAATATTATCACACTATTAATATAGTTAAAATTGCGAATCAGTGCTCTAATATTTAGATTATTCGAGATTCACAATCCGACTTATTTACCTTCTTTAATTTTATACTCATTTTCCCATTTGTCGTAGGACATATTAGAAAACCCGCAGAGATACTTAAATTTTTAAATAAGTTATATAACTATTAGTGTAGTTTAAAATAATTGAAAAAATTTTAAATTGAGGAGACGTATGTTTCTAAACTACAATAGTGAAAATTTGCAAAAGGAGGAATTTAAAGATGAACTCCGGTGGTTTGAAGCAGAATTTGACGAAATCTTTCAAAGTACGTTGGTAGAACTTACGGAATACGAGAAAAACTTGGCTAACTCTCTCCTTAACAAGTTATCTGAGTCAATTAATCAATGTCATGACGAAAAACTCCTCTACGATCTTGTTTCTACTCTAAATAACATCGAAAAAAAGCATCCTGAACTGTTTTAGGGCGTTTTTCTTGGCTTTTTCTATTTTTGATAATGTGATAATGTGATATTCCTATTGTATACTTTTTTTTTAAAAAGGTTTAATATTATATCTATATAAATAAGCAAGAGTAAGTTATAATTAGTACATAACATAGAGTGAATAGTACTTTGGAACTAGACGAGATTAAAAACAAGCAAGCTATTGAGCAGGTTAATAAATGTCTAGCGGATAAAAACAATAAAAAAGCTTTATCTATCGTAAATAGTTTATTAGATAAAGATCCTTCGAACGAACATGCTTGGCTTTATTTAGGTATTGTTAACCGACGTATGGGAAAACTTAATGTTGCTATTAATAGTTTTGAAACAGCTACAGAATTAAATAGCTCTCTAATCGAAGCTTGGGGTTTGCTCACGATAACATATATGGATAAAGGAGAACTTAAAAAAGCGAAAGATGTTATGAATGTCGCTGCGGAACTAAATCCAAATGATGAGAAAATTCAGTTTTACCGCGATAATTTAATTCGCGTCTACGAAAAGTTTGGACCTTTTTTTTAAAGATTTAGATTATACCAGATATCTGTAAAGTTCTTAAGATATATTATATTAGTATTTCTTATTTATTTACCATTAATTTTTTGAACGGCAGGTAATTCTTGATGTCATATAAGGGAAAAACTACTATTGAAGGAAGAATTGTAGAAGTTAGGGGCGGCGAAAAGCGTATTTCTCGAGGTTATACCTATGGTTATATGTCATTAACCGTCCGTGTGGGAATTGAAATGTATTCCGTTTTAGTGAGCTCCTCAAAAATAGACTCCTATGGATTTTTACCGCGAGTTGGACACTATATTCGCGCAGAAGGAAGAAGATCCCCATCAAATGATGGGTATCATGATTTCTCGATGAGCCACTTATCGTCTCTTGAACATGTAGAACCACGAAAATAGTTCAATATTCAAGCTTTTACCTTTAAAACCCTCTTACCGTTTAACTCCACCAATTCTAAAGCTTCAACCTCGTTAAAACTGGATTTAAAGTAAGATTTATTTGTTTCTGAACCTAATAACGATGGACTACGGACTTTCATAAGCTTTTTTACAAAGAAGTACCTTCCCACATAAGAACCAATACACCACATGATAAGGAGTCGCGATTTATTCTTTTGGAGTTGTAAACACCACTTGTCTTTGCACGCTTGAGAACAAAAGTGATGGGTTTGCTGAGGTTGAGATATGTTTACATGCTCGACTACCTTCTTTCCATGGCTCCTAAGCGAATCGCCGCAGTACTCACAAATCATCTTTAATAATGGAATTATTAATTGTAATTCTTTTAACTTTAAGTATACCGATTAAAAGAAGCATATCCATTTAAAAGAAAAATTCTACTAACTATTTTAAAAGAAATCACACATAAATTTTCTTTTATATACTTACAACGATTTTTATGGTTATAAATATAATATGGTGTGTGAAAATTTACAATCCTAAATTAAAAAGAAAAAGTAACTATACCGATGATATTAATTTGAACAGGGATTTCGAATACGGTTCCTATCTAAATGAAAAAAATATCGATGTCGGGTGTTTTCACCCTGAAAATTGGGATACAATGATACGAACATACATAAAAAAGAGGCCTACACCATGAAGAAAATCCGAAATCTGGATTGGGGAAATTATCGACATCCAGAATTCTTGCAATCGCTCAATATCAGCGTGAACGAACTGAAATTCATTAGAATCTTTTTAAAGCGAGGTAGCGTAGAATTAGTAAATGAAATTTTAAGAGAACGAAAATCCAAACAATATAACACTCGCAAGGACGATTTATCTAATAAGTATTATAAGATTGAAAAGGTAAAGGTTTAATTTTTGAATAAAATTCCCTAACTCATTCTAACTCTCTTACGAATTCATAGTCAACGGTAATAGTGCTCTTAGTTTCGATTATCTCACCAAGGATCAACACTTTTTTATCAATAAATTTATGCAGCACTGGATCGTTTTCCCATAAATGAGTTTTTTTCCTTACAAGTATTTTCGACCATCTATTAGCGTAATCATCTAACGGTTTAATATAATATTTAGGTCCTTCAGATTTGGTTCCTTTTCCTGCTATTTCAGCAAATAATATCCCACTAATTTCATCCATATTATATATTCAACCATATTGCTTTTATAATTGAAAAAAAATAGAGGTTAATAAATTTAATTAATTTGTTGTTTGATTTTTACTTCAAATCTTTGAGCAGACACTCCTATTCTCTCAGTCTTTCGCTTTTTACGATTTTTTCTCCTTATTTCCATCGTGTAATCGATCAC
>JAUWDN010000069.1 GCA_030608765.1 Promethearchaeota archaeon | reverse complement strand
GGATCGTTCTGCGATCCACATCTCGGGCTCATTACACACGCTGGACACCCATTAGACGCCTTACAACTACAAGATTCAATCAATTTGAAAGAAAGATTTAATAATTCGGTTAAATTGAAATAAAGTTGTTCTGATATTCCAATACCTCCCCTATATGCATCGTAAATGTAAATTACGGGTTGTTGCTTCACGGGGTCGAAATCGATAGAGACTCCACCCAAATCCCATCGAGAAATCTGGGCTAATGCTGGTGCCATAGCTATCATAGCGTGTTCAATTGCGTGAATAGTACCACCTAAGTCGAGACCTTCCATTTCTAATTCTTTTTGGAATTCGAAAGGGATCGTAAACCAAACTGCTTGAGTCTCAAACTCAATAATAGGGATGTTTTCTAGCGGATGTCGCGAAATAATTTCCTGTGTTAGCGTATCTATAACTTTATAAGAATAGTACTCGTGCTCAACTTTTACTCTACCGTAAAATTTCTCAAGATCTTTATTTGGACCTGTTTTTCTTTGAGCTTGAATTTCGAGTGGTGTTATTTCAGTGTGTTTGAGCGATTGAGTGTAAAACTCAACATCAGCTCTTAAAATCCTTACAATTTTTTCATCGAGATCTAGGTCTTCCACTACGTAAGATTCAGCTTCATATAGGTACACGGCTCCAGGATGCAAGTCCCGAAACACATAGCTTTCATCTTCAACTGTTAAAAGTTCATCTTTACCAGTTCTTCTGAGAATTACCTTATAGCTCTTGTTAGAAAGAGCGTTTAATCCATACTTCTCGTTAGGGTAAAATTGGCCCCTCCAATAATATTTTTCTCCTCTTTTCATCAACAACTTATCTGAAATTAAATCTTTAATATAAGTTTCGAATAATTCTTTTTTTTCTATGCCAAATTTTTTATATTCATCGATATTTAGTGGAATCTCTTTAGCTGCACAACAGAGGTGGTTCTTTATGATGTATTTATTTTTTAGCGTTATAAGAATTTCTTCTTGAATTTTTCCAAACAATTGGTCCGGATTATGAACATAAAATAAATCCAAGGGGTTTTGCATAGGTATGAAAGTTGCGATTGATAATTCAGAGCCCCTACCAGAGCGGCCTATTTGTTGTTTAAAGCTTGAGAGAGTTCCGGGAAAACCAGAGCAAATAGTGGCATCCAGAGAGCCTATGTCTATACCTAACTCCAGAGCATTTGTAGAACTAATGCCTAAAATTCTTTTGTTCTTAAAGTTTTCTTCTATTTCTCTTCTTTTAGTTTTACTAATGCCTGCTCTATAACTATATATCTTGTTTTTTAGCAAAGGTAATGATTTCCTTGCCCAAATCGCTTGTAATTCTGCCATCTTTCTTGAAAGAGTGAATGTTAAAGTTTGGATCCCGTTCTTATATTTTAAATGGGTAGTAAATAAATTTTTGGTTTCTTGATGGGCAGATCTATATTTTCCCGAAGCCTTATCGTAAGGTAAATCCCATAGTATCACTTTTTTTGGTCCCGATGGGGAATCATCTTTATCTATAACTACAAATTCTTCGCCAACTAACTTTTCGCAGAATTCTTTTGCGTTCTCAATTGTGGCACTTGATAATATCCAAATCGGTTTTACTTCAAATACATCGAGAATTCGTTTCAATCGTCTTAATAATAACGCAAAATTAGAACCAAATATACCCCTGTATACATGAATTTCATCTAGTACGATATATTTTAAATTACTACAAACTCTTCGCCATTTTTGCTTGAACCACGGTAAATAGAAGTGTAAACCGTATGGATTAGTGATTATTATATTCGCACTTGCTAAAACTCGCCTTTTTTCATCTGGGGTAATATCTCCATCGTAGACGCCAATACGATATTCTTTAATATTTGTCTCGCTTAGAATTTCTTTTAGTTGAGAGTACTGGTCACGAGCTAAAGCTTTAGTTGGAAAAAGATATAATGCCGTAGTTTTCTCGTTGTTTAAGAGGTAATCTACTACGGGTAAGTTATAGCAGAGAGATTTCCCCGACGCTGTGGATGTAACGATAACGGTATTGTTACCTTGCCTGATAGAATTAATAGCTTCAGCTTGATGTCTCCAAAGTTTTATTTCTTTAGTAGTTAACCATCGCTCTAATCTTTTTCTTAACGGTTTATCCAAAGCCTCAAAGCGAGCTTTCAATTCTGGGATATGTTCGATGTGATATATTTGGCCGCAATAAAAATCTTGAGACTTGATAAATTTAAGAAAATCTTCAAAATCAACCATAAACTAGTTCAAGAGATTTAATGAAAGATATGAATTAAAAATTCAGAGGATAAATGATTTTATAATTTTTATGCTTCTTCAAATATGTCAAATTTATTAACGAAGATATCTTACAAATAAAATTATGGAATCTAATGCTAAAAAAGAAAAGGATTTTGATTCGCCTACTTTAATTAACTACTTAAGACAGGATATTCCTATAGAAGAAATTAGAGATTATTCCTCATCGGGAAGAATAGCGAGTATTGATTTTGTAAAGGGTTTTGCAATAGTTTTCATAATTTTAGCTCATTATGCTTCTGTTTGGTTGAACACAGAGTGGTATTTTATGTACGGATTAGCATTCATGTTTCTAGATATTTTAGGCCCATCACTCTTTATATTTCTCTCTGCATTAAGCGTAGTTTTTACGGTAAAGAAAAAGGCAGGAAAAATGCCTGAAAAACTTATTAGAAATCGCGTTTTTTCTAGAGGGCTAATTATCATGGCGATTGGAGCGTTTATAAACCTGTCTGTAACCAATTATCCTTTCCCCTTAAACCTATGGGGCTGGAATATCTTATTTTTTATGGGATTTTCTCAAATCTTTGCGTATTACGCATTAAAATTATCAAAAATGCCCCGAGCTATTATTGGGATATTTATCATATTTTTAACTCCCACCATTAGAGCTTTTCTATATAATGGAAAAGATACAAATTTAATAGTATCTTTTTTTCACTTTATCATAACTTCTGCCAACCCATCTGTCACATTATTACCTTGGCTTTCTATCTGTTTTATTTCTACCATTTTTGGAGAATATCTTTATGAGGCGACGATTGAAAAATCAGAAAATATCTATAGAGGATTATTTCGCATCTTTTTTACATGGGGTATTTTCCTTATTCTAGCGGGAGTTATTACGGGGTATACGTTACAAACATTTAATACCATGAATGAACTTGAATATGGTCATTTACTTCTATTGGACATAGCCAACAGTCAGGACTTTTTTTACTTGCCAGGTATGCCTGATTTTTTAATTAGAGGGACAGCGTCTAACATGTTATATGACCTAGGCGCTGCGCTCACAATTATTGCTGTTGCTTTTTATTTCATTGATTTAAAAGGAAAGTCGAATAATTTTGTAAGAATGTTTAATTATTATGGGAAAATTTCCTTGAGTCTGTTTATGGTGCATTTTATCTTCATGCCCTTATATGCTGGGCAATTAAACATTTTTTTGTTCCCTGTTATCTATATTGCGAATGTTGGTTTATTAGGATTTTTGATGTATATATGGATAGAATATGGAAAAGGAATTGGATCACCTGAATGGTTAATGGTACAAATTGGTAGGATTGGACAAAAAACCGGGGAAAATATTAAAAAAACTTCGAAAGTTGCTGTTGAGAAAACTAAAGAATCGATTAAAAAAAGAAGGACCTAAATCATATTCATATATTTTTTTTTATACAGATGTTTAGTTTCAAAAGTATAACAGTAAATTCTTCACTCTACTAAAATATAAAAATAATTACCCGTTATTGAGATCAATTTAATTCTAAATAAAAAAAATATTTTTTGTTTGAAAAATGTCTGTTTCTGAATGGAATAAGGTAGATTTTCAAGATTTTATAGATAGGTTCAGCAAGAAAATAATCGTTGATAACGCCCCAGCTTTGTTATATTCAAAGAAGGATAAAGAACACGAAGCGTTAAACTCGTTGATAATATTTTTCTTTCTCACTGGAGGGTTATTTATTTTTATATCTCTATCAATAATCTTTAGTGTGGTATTATTATTTATTGTTCTATTTATTACAATAATCATTATTGCAATAGTGGCAGATTCATTTCTAATTTTCTATTACCTCCGCTCTTACGTACCTATCAGACCTTTAGAAAATTGGGTAGAAGTTTATGAAGGGGCCACTCAAGGAGATAATGTGTTTTATTGCTTTTCGTATTATCCTGTGTTTTCTGGAAAATGTCACCCAAATAAAGCAAAGAACATGTTGTACAAATTGCTTCAGGAAGAACTATTTAATAGTAGTATAGATATCACCCAAATTGAAGTTTATTTACGATTTAAACTAAGTAATTTAAAAAACTATACGGTAATCGGTTATTATTTTCAATATGGAGAAGGTGTTCCATTTAAGAGCGTTAAAATCAACAGAAATTCATGGAAATTTTTTCCAAAAGATCTGACTAATAACGAGAATTTTATTGCAGTAGCTAATTGGGACCATCAATACGAGTGGCGAAATGATTTAGAATTAGATTACGATAAATTACATAGCTACGCACCTTGGATAATCCAGAAATGGGAGGAATTAAATATAAAACCATTAACTAAAGTATTTAAAAAAGAGGTTAAATGGGATTTAAGAGGAATTGAATCTATGCCGAAATTAAAACCATGGGAGCCTAATTTCGAGGAAACCTCATTTAACAGTTTTAAGGCTTACAAGGACCTTCAATTGATGAATGATGTTATAGAAAAAGTTATAGGTAAAGATATAAAAATTGAAAAATTAAAAGATATTAAAAAATATATATTAGAATTTAAAGCTTATTTAAGGGATATAAATTCTTAATATATTGAAAAAAAATACTAAATTTATAGTTAAGAAAATGGAAACTTTACAAACAACCAAGGAAGTTAAGATAGAGACGAATAAAATCTTTTACGATAAAAAAACTCAGATTTTATCTGTATATGTTTTCGATATTGTCTTCATTGGAAATTATAAAAAAAATACTAAGATAAATAAAATATTAGATGACATATACAAGTCGTTTGGAGATATCCAGCTAAAACGAGAGGATTTATTTTTCGTAGATTTCGTTACACTCACTCCTATTTCTGAAAAAACTAAATTAATAAATCTAAATTTAATTTCTAAAAAAGAAAAAACGGATAAAAAAAAAGAAGAGAAACAAAAAAAGGAAGGAAAAACTCGAGACCTAGATGTTAAAGCAGATGATACTTTCAAAGATAAAGAGTTACTTAGAGCTCCTGAAAAGCAATATCAAGCCGTTGAAAAAAGGAAGAGCATGGTAGCGGCTCCTAAAGCTAAAAAGAAAGCTGGCAGAGAAGAAGAGAAATCTGTGATGAATTTTATTGAGGAAGAGGCTGAAGATGAGGATATGCTTTTTGGAGAAGCCGAAGAATTTGACGATTCGCGAAGTAAAGCATTGAGCTCTGCCCCTGAGCCCCCTCCCGCGCGTGCGAGAGCTCCTGATGGCCCACCTAAAGATAGTATAGAAGAATTGGGCGGGTATGGAGAAGCCCCAAAATCAGCAACCGTTGAACCCTCAGTAGTTTTAGAAGAGCCAAAACCAACAGTCTACGAAATTAATATGGGGCTTCAATATTATTCTGTTATGATGGAACGGTCGAGTTATCTGTTCTATGTTTATCTCTCTCATAAGGAACTCAAAATTGTGGACGAAGAAGGAAAAACTGTGTTTGAAACGTCGTTTACAATAGTGACAACAAAGAAAGAACCCCCAATAGTAGATTTAAAAGTTGAAGGAGAAGGATTTGAAGTTCATCCTTTACACGGTAAAGTAGAAATTAAAAAAGATGCAATCAACCCACCAGTAATGATCTTTTCAGTTCTACCTGTAAAGAAGAAGAATAGAACTAAAAAAGAAAAAAAGGTAAGTGAGAGGCGTTACTTGCACGTGTATATTGAATACGAGAATCTCGTAATAAATCACAGCGTTTTATCAATAGTTGTGCAACCTAAGCATTATCGATTAGATATCGGTCCATTTCATCTAAATATTAGCAAGAAGACGGCAGCAGTGATATCTATTCTTTCTATTATTGTTGCGATTGGATCGTTAATATTTACTATAATTTCTTTTGACCCTCAGTCAACTTTTGTTGATGTCGTAGGAAATTTTGCTCCAGGATTGGGATCTCTCATATTCATAGCAATCTTCCTTGTCACTTTATTTAAAGAAGGAATTTATCCTCTCAAAGAAAAAATTAGTTATTTCCTAAATTTTGATAATACTGGATTAATTAAATAGTAGAGTTTGATTCTAATAATTTTCATATTTTTTTTTTATATAATCCCAAAAGTTAGTCTTTAATTCACTTAATTCTTTATCTTTTGATTTGATAAAGAATAGGGTTCTTTTTACAATTTCAGGGTACCC
>JAUWDN010000285.1 GCA_030608765.1 Promethearchaeota archaeon | reverse complement strand
CGCTCGAAACCAATTATTCTCAAAACTTTATTTTTATAATTTGGTTTTTGTATTATCTTTAAATATGTTTTATTTAGCTCCTTTAGAATTTTACTTTGAATAAAATTACTAAAATATTTCCTGACACTTTCTTTTTTTGGCAAAAAACTTTTTTTAAACCTCTCATCTATTTTATCGTAAGCATCTAGCTCGTCTATTTTGTATTCTTTTAATTCGGTTATGATCTCGAACGGGATATATGTTGAGACGAATTCTATTCCTTCCCATACGAGCTCTATTGCTGTTTTAATGTTAATTCTCCTTAAGGGTCTTATAATCTTAATGTTGCCTGCTTTAATTGCGATTGGGGTCGTCATACACAAAATCAGATCAAATGGTTTAATTTCGTGGGTTAAAGGATGATTACTATCTGGGATCAGGAATCCATCAGAAAACTGACATATATAACTTCCTAATATAGGTTTTTGGGCCAAGTCCCACTCAATTAAAGTAAAATTATCAAGTTTCTTAAGGTTCACCTCAAAGTCTAAGTCAATAACTCTGTCTGTATATACTGTATTCTTAATTTTTGGACTTTCACTTCCCCAGAAATCCTTTACTAGATTTCTAATTGGGTCATTCCCATCAAATATTTCGTTAAAAACGGGGTAATTTTCTATAAAATAACTTTGTTCGAGATACTCTAAGTGGTGTCTTTCGAGACCGCACTTTTCTAAAATATAATAATACAACGGTGTTTCGGATCGAGAGGAAGAAGCCCAGATTAGTGTTGGATAGTTGTATCTATAATTGAATTTCATTTGTTTGAGTTTATCGGATTGTGTATTCGCAATCACCAATGACCTAAGAAACGCATGTTTCTGCTTAAGTCCCTCTAAATAAAGATCATTCAATTTTTCCTTGTAGACACCGATCTGAGAATATATCGCGCTATTATTTTTAAAATTGCAATTTCTCGCAATAGCTAAATAGCCGTCCATATTATCTTCTGATTCCATATTTAAAATTGCTTCTTTAACGCTTTCTAGCATTAATTCTGCGATTTGTCCATTTAAATTTAACTTCGAACTCTCGGGAAGTTCCTTAAAAAAATCGTCTAAATATATCCCAGAGCTAAACTTATGAAGTAATAGATATCTAAGAATTGGATTTTCAACAGCAATTACATTAATCGTTTTAATCGTTTCAATAACATGGCTGTTAGGGAAATTGAGTAGAAGATTTTGTAAGTTGAGAATTGTATCGATTTTTCTGTATAATTCATATTCCTTAATGCTATTTAAGGTCGAACTTATAAACTTAGGATAATCGGTAATATAGTCTCTTATCTCTTTGAATTTTACTGAATATTTTATGAACTGGTCGTTTAACTTGTATTTAAGGGAGATATCTGCGATCTTTTTGATGTAATCTAAGTTGTTCGATTCTTTATGAGCTTGTTCTAAAAAATTTATTGCTTCATAATATTTTGATTCTTTAATTAACTCCTCTGCTTTAACTATGAAATTTTCAGTTTTACTTTGCTTGATTAGATTAAAATTCGAGGAGAAATTTATGGTTCTTATATCTTGACACACCTTTTTGCATATATCGGGTTCAAGTAAGAGTAAAACTTTAACGATATGTTTACAGAATTTAGTATTTTTCTTAAAGTCAGGACAATCGTGGACGATATTTACGCGTTGGTCGTCTTGAAATATGTTTACTACGTATTTTGAATTACCAGAACCCTGAATGTTAGCTAAAATCTTGATTTTGGGGCTGTTCACTACACTAAAATTAATAATATTTTTGTTTGGAATGCTCTTTCCTCGATTAAATCTCGCTCCTATTACGTTTCTTTTGAATAAATCACCATTTTGAATGTAATTTTTAAGCTCTAAATTGTTCACCTTTATGAGGTAAGTGGAACTAATTTATTGATTGGTAATAATGTCAGATATTAATTTGGGAAAGTCTCTCCACTGATTTAATGTTAAAAGAACTCCATTGGCTTCTTTTACCATCTTTTTTGCCATTACAGGAGAGAATCCGAATTTTGGGACGACCATGACGAATCTTATATCTTTTTCCTTCATTATTCTTAATTCCCTTAAGCTATTGTTGAAGTCAAAAACATCTGCGTCTGTGAATAATATGTTCAGTTTGTATTTCGAGCGAGCTTTTTTTTCAAATTGAAGGTTTGCCCATTTAAGTGCGTGGTTTATACATGTGCCTCCTCTCGCAGTAATTTCAAGTAGTTCATCCACAACTTTTTCTAATTCAACATTATCATCTAGATTCTTTAATTTATGCGTGTTAGATTCAAAAAAAGTGAGTGCGATTTCTTCCGGTTTAAACGCATATACTAGCATTGTTGTGCATAACGCCATTTGAGCTAACTTGTTTCCTTTCATACTTCCGCTTATGTCCAATTCAAGCACCATACATCGAAGTCCATCGGTAGTTTTTGACACTAAAAAATCATCGTTAGTAATCGTTTCTACGGTTTTCCCACCCTCCAATAAATTACTTATGGTCTCTTCCAAATCAATCAATTCAAAATCGTCCCCTAAAGTGTAAGGGATAACTATGTTCTCTACAAGAGGTCCGGATCTGGCAGTACCAATTAAAGAATTTGCTGCATTAATACCTAAATCGATCATAATCGATTTAATGATCTCTTTCAACCTCTTCTTGATCTTAGCTGAGACATTATGCCTTGAATAAAACCATTGCTCCAATAAATCTAAACCACTACCAGCACCCAGAGAGGAAAATGCCATATCAAGAGCATTATCTCCCATTTGTTCAGCAGATCTTAATACTTGAGCTAAATTCTTCTCACTTAGAGCGCTAATAACTTCCGAATTCGGCTGTTTTGGGGGCGCTCCTCCTAGTGCTATCTTAACTATCTCGTCAATCTGTTGGGGAGATAATTTCAGCT
>JAUWDN010000245.1 GCA_030608765.1 Promethearchaeota archaeon | reverse complement strand
GAAGGCAAAACTACCCGAATGGATAAAAGACAAGAAGGAACATAAAGATATTCTATCTGAACTTGAAGAACACATTTGGAGTAAAGCAGAAGAATTATCAGAAACTGGACAGCCTACAGAAAGCTCAGTGGAGTTAGCAATTACCCACATGGGGACTCCAGAGAGTATTGCTAAAGAATATAAGCGTCGTGGAACGCCAAAAGTATATATAACCGAAGAAATGTGGCCATTATACACGAAAGTTTTGTTGATAGTGTTCTCAGTCATAGTCGCTATAAATATAATTACTCAGATAGTTTTAGACTTAATCCTTGGAGGCGAACCTTTCTTAGAGGTTCTTGGTTCACTAATTATGGCTATTCAAGGGGGATTAGTAGTATCTTTTATTATTATATCCATTGTTTTCGTGTTACTGTCGATGGAAGGCTATTTTCCTGAGGATTTTAAATCTAAAAAAGACTTAGCGAAGGAGAAACTTTTAGCTGAAACCGCTGAGGAGAAAGGTTGGCCAATTTCCCAGAAAACGGGTAAACCGTTAAAACCATTCATAAAACCAATCGGTGAAATTATTGGTGGTGGTTTTTTAATACTAATTGGATGCCTATTCCTATTTCAGCCTTTTCCTACAGATTTACTGGATGTACAATTTCTTATATTGCTTCGCATTTTTGGAGCTTTAATAGCTGCTGAGGGTGCGTTAGACATTACGAGAGGAATTATTGGTAATAGACAACCTAGTACCCACCAACTTATTCACATCATCACGATCGTTGTTAAGTTGGCACCAATACCATTACTGTTGATCTTGATGAATCAACCTGAAATCTTCCCATTCTTTAATTGGGATGAAGCCACTGAAACACTTGTACATATAGGAATTGCTCCCGAATTCTATGGCCTTTATAGGAATATTATCGTTCTCGTAATTGTTGGTTCCGTACTATTACTAGCAGAAGATATGTACAAAATATTCAAAATACAAAATTATAAAGTATAAATCAATTTTTTTTTTTTTTATTTTAATTTTTATTAATATTTACTATAAATTCTATTTTTTTCGAGGGTTTTAGCGTAATTTAGAATGACTATTATTATATTTAGATTAACATTAACCCAGTATAAGTCTAAGCTGACTTAAAATTTCTTAATATAAAAAGCGAAATGGGGATTAACCAAAGAAAAGCTGCAAATAGCATCATCCATTCAAGAGGGGGGCTTGTCAATGAATGAGGTTGAAATCTAAACAAAATAGTTACTACAAATGGACCTACTATCATGTAGAGCCGAGTAATTTTTGGAAAAGATTAGATGATCATAATTTTTAATCAACTTTCTTTCTTATTTCGAAGCATTCCATAATAATTAACATTAGAATTAGGAACCTTTATTTCTCCAACAAGTTCAAATCCAAAATGCTCATAAAAGGACACATTGTTTTCGTTTTGTGTATTTAAGTAACAAGGTAAATTTTGCTTATCAATTTCCATAAGTTTTGGTTTTATTAGCATACTAGCATAACCCTTTCCTTGATGTAAAGGATCTACAGTAAGCATAGTGAAACCCCAATGAGGAAAGTTCGCATGTTCGTTATGAAGTGAGTTATAAATCTCTGAAGTTATGATATATTTTTCTGAAAATAGACGATCTGAAAACATTTTTCTTTTTACTTTTCGCAATTTTCTAATAATCTCTTTAGATTGTTTACCTATTGTTTGATCTTTTATTCCATAAGTATTCCAAACAGCAACACCTTGAATATCACTTGATGTTGTATAGACCTCGCCAGATAAAATTCCAAGTAAAATCAGATATTCACACTTAATAACAGTTTTAATCTTTCTTTCAATAGGATCAGGATAATAATAAACGGATATAGGATCATTCTGGAATGCACGAGCAGCTACTCTACTTGCTACTTCAATTTGATCATTTTGTAAGCGTCCAAAATGACTCATTTACTTTTGTAGTTCATTTTTATGTTTAAAACTATCTAAAAATTAAAAAAAAAGAAATAAAAAAATTTAATACACCTTTAATTTAGAGTATCTACCTACTTTAACGAATTTCCCTATCATTCCACCAATGATGCCGATAATAATTACAATTATAACCCAAAAATAAACGATATATGTAATATTTGATGGATCAGAAGGAATAATAGGAATATTACCTCCAGAAAACAGCGAAATCGGGAATATTCCTGGCTGGTTAAGAAGCAACAAGAACACAGGAATGTAAGAAATATTGTAAATGGCTCCAATTATTAAAAAGACTTGTTGTCCCGTATAGTTATTTACTCCAATTACAAGTCGGATTAAATCAAATAACCCTGCTACAAAAATTAAAAAACCTAACAATTTAAGCCAATCGAGGAAAGCTGGTAGCATTAATCCCGTGACTGAAAAAGGTTGGATAATTAAAAGTAAGCCAAAAATTATGCCCGCGGAGGTTCCAAAGATCAATTCTGCAATATTAACTGGTTGAGTTTTTTTGAATAATCTCTTTTGTTTTGCGTCTTCTAATTTTTGCTTTCTTAATGCTTTTGCTTCCTCTAATTTTTGTGTTCGAAGTAATTTGGCTTCAGCTCGTCTATCTTCTCTTATAGCTTTGCTTTCAGCTATTTTTTCTTCTATTCGAGCCTTAGCTGCTGCTAATTTTTCTCTTCCAAGCATTCTAGCATCTTCTATGTGTTGTTTCGTGTATGCTTTTGTTTCTGCCATAGATTCTTCAGTAAAAGCGAATGGAAAAATAATAGCTAAGCGTTTAGGGATTATTCCAAAATCTTCGGGTAAAAATCCTTCCATAGAAAAGTACACAAATACTACTGTAATTACCATAGCCGCGATTAAACAGCCAATCCAAATTCCAGAAAGCATCCCACCTATCACTTCAAACCAGACTCTAAACAAGAACTGAAACACCCCGACTATAATATTGATAAAAATGATTACACCAAAGAAGAAGAACAAGGTTCTTAAGTAGAAATCAAAAAGTTCTTGCGTTAGATAGAATTTAGGTGTACCTCGACGTTTATACAATTTAGCTATGCTTTCAGGTGTACCCATTCGCCCTATGGCTTCTTTTATAGCTGCGTCAGTTAATTCTTCTCCTCCGGAAATTGCTCTTGCTTCACCGTATAGTTGTGCTTCTAAATCG
Organism: Promethearchaeota archaeon; assembly: GCA_030608765.1. The sequence goes on along the minus strand of JAUWDN010000245.1, from coordinate 250 downwards.
TCCAATACGTTTTGTAATTCTACTTCCTTCCATTTTAGCCACTCGGGAAGTTTTTGTTTCACCGTATTGAGATAATTTTTAACAATTTTATTCTCAGATTCACTCATGATTACTCATTTTTTTGTTTAATACATTTTTATTAGAAGTAATTCAATATTTTTATTATTACTAATGCTAATATTCTATTAAAAAAAATGGAGACCAATTTTCTTGTTATAAGTAATCTTTAAATAAGTTAAAATTAGGTTTA
>JAUWDN010000180.1 GCA_030608765.1 Promethearchaeota archaeon | reverse complement strand
ACAATTAGAAATTCCAGTAACCTTTGACCTACTTAAAAGCGCTAGAATCTCCTCGGAGGGAAGAAACCTAGTCTCCATATCTAAGTTTATGTTCAATGGAATAACTTTCCCTCCCCATCTACTCTTAAAGATGTAACGATTCATTATTTCCATCGTGTTGATATTTAACTTAGTGTCAAGAAACCTGAAAGCTTCGAGCATAAAAAACTCAGTTATTCCAAAAGCAAACGAGAAAAGTTTTCCTATACTGGGCACTCTTTTTAAAAGAATATCGAATTTAGCGTGGAAATATCTGTAAGGGAAAGTTGTCATGAATCTGAATAGAAACTAGTTTTAAATTAAGAGAGAGAATTATGTAATTAATTTAATTATTATTCTTTAATAATTTATAATAATCACAATTCATATGATAAAATCGATAGAGTAGACGAATAGTATGAGTAAAACGAATGAAGAAGTTTTAGAGAAAGCGTTTGCCTTGGGGAAAAAATACGAGCAGGAATGCACTGGTTGTGCTCAAACAGCGATTGCGGCGATTTTTGAGGCGTTAGGGATATGGAACGAAGATGTATTTAAAGCTGGAAGCGGCTTAGCCGATGGACTGGGGTTAACAGGTGATGGTTCTTGTGGAGCGCTTGTTGGATCTTCTATGGTAATAGGGTATCTCTTCGGAAGGGGTCGGGAAGATTTTAAAGATATGTATAAACCTATGAAATCATACACGCTTGTTAAAAAATTACACGATAAATACGTCAAACAATATGGTTCCTGCCGTTGTTACGATGTTCAAGAAAAAACGATGGGTAGAACATTTAATTTATGGAATGCTGACGAAATGAAAGAAGCGTTTAAGGCGGGTATGATGGAAAATTGTTCTACACTCGTTGGAAATGTAGCCAAGCTTGCTACAAAAATAATCTTAAGAAATGGATTTAAACCTGCGGATTGAAAAGTATTAAAATGAAAGGAATTAAGCTATTTTCTAATAGTGATTCAAGGAATCAATCAAGTGAAAAAACATCTACAGAGTTTATGTCTCAAATTACGTTTAGTAGAGTTAGAAAATTTCATCAAAAATTTCCCAATTACCAACCAACACCCCTTCTTTCTCTAAATAATTTAGCTAATAGAATAAACGTAAAAAAACTATGGGTTAAAGACGAGTCGTATAGGTTTGGATTAAATGCATTTAAAGTTTTAGGGGGTTCATACGCAATAGTTTTTTATCTTAGCCGTAAGCTTGGAATCGAGATTACTGAGCTCTCATTTAAGTTACTGAAATCTCCGGAATATAAAGAGAGAATTGGAGTTATAACTTTTGTAACGGCCACAGATGGAAATCATGGACGAGGTGTTGCTTGGACTGCGAGAGAACTAGACCAGAAAGCAGTTGTATTCATGCCTAAAGGCTCCTCTAAATTCAGAGTTGACAATATTAAAAATGAAAATGCCGAAGTCATCGTAACAGACGAATATTATGACGAAACAGTTAAAATGGCAGCAGATTTTGCCGCTGAAAATAATGGCGTGTTGATTCAAGATACTGCCTGGGAAGGCAATCTAGAAATTCCCACTTGGATAATGCAGGGTTACTCTACTTTAATTGATGAAGTCATAGAACAACTCAAAATGCAAGGAGAATCGACACCAACTCACGTATTCTTACAAGCAGGAGTTGGCTCTTTAGCTGCAGCAATTCAAGGATACCTGACGACTAAATTTGGCGATGATAGGCCATTAACTGTTATTATCGAGCCCCATAACGCGGCCTGTTTATATAAATCTGCGAAAATAGGGGATACAAAACCTCATTCAGTTAAAGGAACATTATCCACAATAATGGCTGGTTTAGCTTGCGGTAAACCTAATATTATCGCTTGGAAGGTGTTAAGAGATTATGCTGATTTTTTCATTTCTTGTTCAGATATAATTGCTGCCAAAGGCATGAGAATTTTAGGGAACCCGTTACAAAACGATCCTAAAATAATTTCAGGAGAATCGGGAGCAGTGGGTTTAGGTTTATTGGTTGAAATACTTGAAAACGATTTATACAGCGATCTTAAAGAAAAAATGAATTTGTCCGAGGAATCTCGAATTTTAGTTTTCAGTACCGAGGGTGATACGGACCCAGATCATTATAGAAAAATAGTATGGGATGGAAAATATTCTTCTCTTTAGGTTAATTTATATATTGCAAACTGATAATTTTTTAAACAAATAGTATTTTATTAAACTTATTCTAGATTATTTATATTATATCTTTCAAATGTGATTAGAGTCATGTCAATAGAAAATGAAACTCGCTTCTGCCCATACTGCGGTATTAAGCTCAAGCACCCATACTGGGAACATATTCAATCAGAGCATCCCGAACGATACACACAAAAAGAAACGTGGGTAAAGCTCTATGAAGATTATAGAAAACTAGGAATGGACGAAGAAATATCGCTAACAGTTATCTCTGAATTATTTAATTCTACAAAAGAAGAAATCAAATCCTTTTTGAAGGATAAAAAGGCTCTTTAATCTTTATTTTCGTCTAAGAAATAATTATAATTTTCGTCTTAAAAAAATAAATAGAAAAATAGTGGAAAATACAATAAGTAGAAATTATTTAAATTAAAATTCTTCCTCGTCTTCTTCTAGAAGCCCAGCCTGTTTCAACAAATCTTCTACACTGTCTCGCATTTTCATTACTTGCTCGTTTTCTGTAAGTTTAAGGTTATCAATAACTGTATCAGAAAATTCCATAAATTGTTTGATCGATTGACTCGAGAAGTCTTTCAATTTCTCTGAAGTATCCTCAATAAACTCTTTACCGCTTTCGCCAAAAGCCCCACCCACGAAATCTACAAATGCAGTATTTAGTTTGTCTAAGAGATTTTCCTTCTTTTCTTCATCACTCATTACACTTTACCTTCTTATTAATTGATTCAGTATTTATTTCATATTATTAATGATTGCTTTAAATAATTTTTTTAAACTCTTATATGTATAGGTTATATTTTGATGAATTATAAATAAAAAACATCATCACTATAAGTTTTGATGAATTGGAAAAACATCGTCGATTTAGAAAAGAGACAAAAAAATTTATAAATAAATTGAGACTTAGATAACATTAAATATATACATAAAATTGAAATAAACAAAGAGGTCATCCAGTTGGGTAAAGAAAAGAAGAAAAAAAAGTCTGAACGAAAAGCAGAAAAAATAATGGAAAGTATAGATTTTGATGCCATTATAGAAGCAGGAATTAAAGAGGGAATGAAAAAAGGAATTGAAAAAGGAGTGAAACAAGGGTTAAAAGAAGGACTGAAAGATGGAGTACCGGAAGGGTTGGTAGAAGAAGTATTAGAAGGATTGAAAGAAGATGGATTTTATCTTGAAGAAGATAAAGACTCGGAAAAAAAAGATGAGTAAAAAGTTAAAAAATTTCAACTTACAATCTTCGCTAGAATAGCAGGCATTCTTTTTGTCAGCAAGAGAAAACATAATTCTAACACAAAATTTACTTTTTATTTGAAAAAGAAGTTAAAAATCAATATCCTGACCAATTCCTTCTTTTAGGGCTCTGTCATAAACTAATTTTCCGACTGCTACATCTTGCGCGCTAATTCCAACGGATTTAAATACCGTAATTTCTGGTTCAGAAGTGCGACTATTTCTCTTCCCCGTTATAATGTCTCCTATTGAAATAACATCATCTTTAGAAATAATTCCTTCGTCAATCGGAATTATGTAATCACCGGCTTCAGCTAAACACGCTTCTTTTAATCCCGCTACAAGCAGCGAAGCTCTTTTTATTGTAGTGGAATCTAATTCTCTAGCATCTGGGGCATGAGCGCCTATAGAAGAAATATGCACACCTTCTGGTATTTTATCTCCTGCAAATAATGGAGTCGTACTGGTAGTTGCTGCTACTAAGATGTCTGTGTTAGAGAGTAGATCATCACCAGAATCAGTGATTTCGACTTCAATTCCTAACTCTTTCTCAATTTCCTTTTTAAAGCTTTCTGCAGTGTCCTTTTTAAAATCGAAAACTTTGCATTTTTCTAATTTCTGGTTTAATCCATAATAGACGCCCGATACCTGCTTTCTTGCTTGAACGCCCGCGCTATATATGCTCATCGTAGTGCTATCTTTTCGCGCTAAATATTTAACAG
>JAUWDN010000158.1 GCA_030608765.1 Promethearchaeota archaeon | reverse complement strand
AAAGTATTATCGTATGTTGGCCATATACCCATGTACGCTAAAAAACACGTCTGTAAAAAATGTGGTTACGAATTCTGATTTTTTTTATATAATTTTTTTATTTTCTTATCTATTTTTTAACTTAATATATAAAATTCAGATCTGAATTATCTAAAATTAGAATCTATATAAAAAAAAAATAAAAAAAAATAAAATTCTATAATGGTTATATTCTTGCTTTCTTTTGTTCGTGAATTTCATTAAGTTTTTCCCGGACATCTTTAAGTCTATCACCGTGTAGAGGGTACCGAGTCATAGCTAGTATAGCGATAATTAATGCAATTACTGGGAATATGAACATAAGTGCTCGTAATCCAAATTTTACACCTTCAGTTACCAAAGTTGGTTCAAAAACCGCCCAACCGACTGTAGATAATACAGAAGCTATTGCAAATATCACTAAAACATTTGAAAATCTCAAGATTAAAGCATTTACGCCATAATACCCTGCTTCTCTTCGTATTCCAGTTGCAACCTCGTCTTCATCGACTATATCTGCAACAACTAGGTCGATAATATATAAAGAACCAGATAGCCCTACACCGATTAAGAAAAACACAATCATACCTGATATATAATCGGATATGAACATTAAGGGAAACAAGGACGCTGCCCATATTGACATGGATATTATCCACGTTTTTTTATTTCCCAATTTTCGAACTAATGGTTTCCATAGTATCGTCATAAATAGCGCTGCTGATATAAAAGTCAAACCCAATAGTAGTGATGTCTCAAATCCTATTGCACCAAGCACAAATTTTGCATACAAAGGTACTATCATAGGTAACATTCCATAAACAAACCAGTTACATAGCTCTGCTATTATATACCATCTGAAAGACTTACTTTTAAGACAATATACAATAGACTTGATTAAACTGAGAGCGTTCTCGGAGTCTTTTTGAAATTCTTCCCTCTCTTTAGGACCAAACTTTAAAAGAATGATCACTGCAATTATAATAACAACACACGCGATTACACCAAATATTTTAAATTCTGTGAAATATGCTGGATCTGTGAAGTCAGGAATAATTAATCCTGGTAGAAGAAAAGCTACGATTAACCCTATAATAGTATAAACGGCGCGAATATTATTCCCTTGAGTTCTTTCTTTTTCTGATAAAAAGACTTCTGGAAACATCGAAGTTACATTTAAACTATACATTGTGTAAAAGAATTCAAAAATGATAATTATTATCAAAAAATACACGAAATTGCCAAATTGGGGGTTAGTAATTCCTATAGGAAATGGTGGGGTAAATAAGAATATCATAATAACTGCTAATGGAATAAAAGCAATCATGATCCATGGTCTTCGGCGTCCCCATTTTGTATGCGTTCTGTCTGAGAAATAACCTAGTATTGGATCGTTAATCATGTTCCAAATTGACCAGATAATAAAACCAAGTGTAATCAGTTCTATTTGAATTCCAACAACAGAATAATAGAATGTAAAAATCAAAAGGATAAAGGATTGGTAAGCTGTTATGTCAGCAATCTGTCCAAAGCTAAAAATAGCTGCGATTCTTCCTGTTTTCTTTTTTTTCTCGCTCAAAACTATCACTTATAATTAGATTAATTTTTTTTGTTAATCTTAATCAATTTAACACTTAATAAATATATAGATGAGAAATTCTCTTTTTTCTCCAAAGACTGTCAATTAATTTTATTATCTAAAAAACCCATTAAAAAAATAGTATTGTTTTTTTAAAATTCGAGATTCTAATAATTCTATCTATAAATTAATTAATATCTCCTAAATGATGAAAATGGACCTAGAGAAGTTATTCAAACCAAAATCAATGGCAGTAGTAGGGATATCAAAGAAAAACCCATTAAGTCCTGGAAGAATCGTCATGTTAAAAAATGAATTCGAAATGAATGTTAAGGTATATGGTATCTATCCAAATGGAGGGGATATTGAAGGAATCCATTTATATGAGAGATTAGACAAATTACCTGAAATCCCCGATCTACTTGTTATCGCAGTCGGACCAGACGATACATTAGGATATGTTCAAGATTGCGTTGATTTAAATATCCCTTCCTGCGTCATAGTAGGAGGCGGTTTTGCTGAAATTGGTGGAAAGGGGAAGAAAAGGCAACAACAACTCGAGAAAATAGCCTTTGATAATGATATCGCTGCTCTTGGCCCAAATTGTCTGGGAGTCTATGCCCCCCCTTTGGTTGACACTATTTTTCTTCCTACAGAAAGGATAACTAGACCTCCGAAAGGATCTGTGGCGCTAATAAGTCAGAGTGGTGGCGTACTCGTTGATCAATTTTTCAATAAATTTTTTGAGAGACATATCGGTGTTTCCACAGCGGTTTCCATTGGTAATCGAGCTGTCGTTGATGAGGTAATGCTCTTAGAATATTTCAGTAAAGTAGATCCTGAGACATCAAATATTGCGTTCTATTTAGAAGGATTTAAGGAGGGTCGAGCAAGAGACTTCCTAAAACTTGCTAAAGCGTCTGATGATACTGTTATCGTATTTTGGGGGGGGAAAACTCGGGAAGGAAAAGTTGCTACTCAGTCACACACAGCCAGTTTAGCAGGAGATTACAAAATATTAAGTGCGGCATTAAGACAGTATCAAATAATACTGCCTAACTCAGAAAGAGAGCTATTAACGAGCCTCAAAGTTTACGATGTTTTATCTCATCGAAAAAATCCTTTTGGAAAAAATGTGATTACATATGGAAATGTTGTGATCGTGTCAGTTTCTGGTGGACATGGAGTAATTGCCTCTGATATGTTGAAAAAGTATGGTTTGAATGCGGTGAGACTTGAAAGGCATGAGAAAAAAGATTTAAAAGATTTAATGAATCCATCAGCAAGAGAAATTGCCTCCTTTAACAACCCAATCGACTTAACGGGTTCTGTAGTTGATACCGATATTGAAGATGTAGTAAGGTATTTATCAAACATTGAGCGGATTGAGTGTATAATAATGTTATTGCTTCCATATCCTCCTAATATCTCTTTTCAAATAGGGAGAAGGATAGCAAATGTAGTTTCAACGAAAAATAAGCCTGTAGTGTGTTTTGTTCCATATGTTGCAAAATACGCTCTAATAATCGAATCTCTTGAACTCGCTTACATCCCGGTGTTTCATTCAATTAAGGAAGCAGTTCAAGCGGTTTCGGCGCTTAAGCACCGGACTAGAATAGAAAATGTCAAAAAAGGAAATTTATTCTGGGCTTGAAATATTAACTTTTTTCTTGAATCTTCTTTTAAAAACGGTTTCAAAACAAAAGATTACCAATTTTTTTAAATTAATTTCTAATATAGTTCTTAAAGCATTTTATTTTGAAGGAGATAATATATGGAACAACATGTTGGATGGATTGGAACTGGAGTTATGGGGAAATCTATGTGTGCTCATATATTAAATGCTGGATACAAGATTTCAGTTTATAACCGAACCAAAGAAAAAGCAAAAGAATTAGTTAACATGGGTGCTATTTGGTGTTCGAATCCCAGAGAAGTTGCTGAAAAAAGCGACATTGTCTTTACAATTGTCGGATTTCCTAACGATGTCGAAGAAGTGTATTTAGGAGACAACGGGATTTTAAAATCAATAAAAAATGGCTCGGTAATTGTAGATATGACAACTTCTGAGCCTTCCCTCGCTCAAACAATTTATAATGAGGCGAAAGAATTGGGAGTGTCATCTTTGGATGCGCCTGTATCCGGTGGGGATATTGGAGCCCAAAATGGGACTCTTGCTATAATGATTGGCGGTGATAAAGATACATACGAAAAAGTCTTACCGTTTTTCGAATTAATGGGAAAAAACATATCATATATGGGCAAAGAAGGAGCAGGACAACATACTAAAATGAGCAATCAAATTCTCATTGCTTCTACAATGATAGGGACTATCGAATCCCTTTTATATGCTTATAAAGCAGGGAATGACTTGGATGAAGTAATTAAAGTTATTGGGAAGGGAGCTGCGGGTTGTTGGTCAATTAATAATCTAGGTCCTCGAATTGCTAAAGGTAATTTTGAACCTGGATTTTTTATTAAACACTTCGTAAAAGATATGGGTATCGCGCTAAAAGAAGCAAAACTTATGAATTTATCTTTGCCGGGGCTTGCTCTCGCTTATCAATTTTATATGTACGCTATGGCTTTAGGCTTAGAGAACCTGGGAAGTCAAGGATTATACAAAGTTCTGGCTAAAATGAATGGGATTTAGATCATTTATACATCTTTATTTTCTTTAATTAAAGTATACCTCTTATAATCTTTGATATCTGTTTTTTACTTCTATTCCTGATACGAACACTTCATATTTTTGAAGAATTAGGCATGGAGATCTATCAAACAATAGAATTTCTGACTATTAAGAAATATCTTGTTGTATCCTCAATAATAATAAGTATTTCAATGTTAACATACATAACTATAATA
>JAUWDN010000143.1 GCA_030608765.1 Promethearchaeota archaeon | reverse complement strand
AAAAAACAATTATGGAGACTTAGACAAAAAATCGGGTTTTTGTTTCAAAATCCAGACGATCAATTGTTTGCCCCAACAATAGAAGAGGATGTAGGTTTTGGAGTAAGGAATCTTGGCCTAGAAGAGATCGAAGTCCAAGAGCGAGTTGAATGGGCTCTCGAAGCAGTTAAATTAACAGAATATGGAAAATTCTCTCCCTACGATTTATCTTGGGGTCAAAAGAAACGAGCTGCTTTAGCAGGGTTATTGGTTATGAAACCTAAGTTATTAATTTTGGACGAACCATTCGCAAACCTTGATTTCAAATCGATTTATAATCATCTAAGAATTTTAGAAACCCTTAGAAAAGAGGACAAAATGACAATTCTTTTTACTACTCACAATCTTTTTTTCATTGAACATTGGGCAGATAAAATGCTAGTTTTAAACGATGGGAAGGCAATATTCGAAGGGAGTCCTGATGATGGGTTAAACAATACCAAAATTAAGCAATTATTGGGATCATATAATGAACTCTTAAATCTTCTTAACAAATAATAATTGAATTTTCCACTAAAATTGAATAAATTTTTTAACTTGTTTTTTATATTATTACTTGGGAAAATGATGACGGAACATTAGCATATTCGAGGACGCTTATGATAATCCGTGATTAGGCGTGCAAAGTTATGCTTACATCCTGAGTTATTAATCAAAAAAATTCACTGCATCAAAAATGGGCTCTTAATCTAGTTATGGTATTACCTTGCGATGAGATTGGAGTCAGACCCAGCACGCAGATAGATTATGCCCCAAAAAGGCAAAGAAATTACCGCCTAACACGAGAGAATATATTTGATGTTTATGGTATGACCATAAGATGACAAATTTGTGTTAGTGTTCTTAGGCAACAATATATGCTGATTTTCACAAAGAAATAAAGTTTCATAAAGAGAATAACGCTATTTATAGAAGACTTATTGTGTCTGAATTAAAAAGCTCTTTTAATTCTTTTTTCATTTCTCCTTTTTCTTCTTGAAGATATCTATCCAACACAGAAGAAATCTTTTGAGAATATTTTTTCATTATAGCTCTTACAAGGCCTATTTGGATATTTTTATCGGTTGCAATACATAATATACCCTTCCCAACATTTAGTGAAAAGATCATGCCTTTAAAGTATTCAGTTATTTGTAGATGAATATTCCCATAGCCAAGTATGTATCCTTGTTCTTCTCCAGCCGTAAATACAGCACCTCCAATGGCTCCAATCTTTTCCACAGAGATATCTTCTTCATCAGAAGACTTCAAAATGAATTTAGCTTCGCTCATAATAGTTATTCCCGTGTCATCAATGATTATTGCATATTTTAAGCCAGGAGTGCTGTTTATGATTTCCTTTAAGAGCTTTTTCAAAATACGCTCGTCTTGAGAATAACTCAATTGGTTCCACCTTTATTTATTTAAGCGCCTTTAGATAATGTTCAGTATGCTTAATTATTTTAAAAAGAATTTATTTAAAGTAAAAATAATAGTTTAGCTATAAAAACTTAATTCACATGAATTTCAATTTCATGTTACGCAACGGATTAAAAAAGTTCTTGTGCTCTAATTATGTGCTTTAAGGGTTTTACTCCGCTTTTGTTATATTTTGATTTTTCTAATAAAATGAACAGTTTAAACTTCTTCCCTTTATCGATATCAAACTTTAGCTGGACTAGGTTTGGATCGTTTAATAATTCCTTATTATCCTTACTCTTAGAAATTGCCCATAAAGCTAATTTGTTCTCGTGAATCCAGAGCCGTTCTGAGATATCTGAACCTATTGCAAATCCGTTCTTATCAGTTATAACCCCTGCAACAAAATTGGGGAAGTTCTTCTTGATCCGGTGTAGGAAATAATTAATTTGAATTTGATTTATTAAATTGCTATTTTCTTGTTTCATTCTATCATACCTTTAAAAATCAATTGATCTATAAAATAAGATTTAGAAAAAAGTCTTTAAATGGTATGATATCGTGATATTATTTTAATAGAAATAGAAGGTATAAGAATATTCGAAAAATTCTTTTTTGTAAAATTGTTTTTAATTTAGGAGAACTTATTTTTTTTGGATTCCCATATCCAGGTTCTCTACTAGCTCTTGAAATCTATTCCTGACGGTTACCTCTGTCACTTGCGATGTTTTGGCGATTCTTCTTTGCGTTCTCCTTTCTTCAGTCAGGATACTTGCGGCGTAAATCGCTGCGGCACACACTCCAGTTGGGCCCCTTCCAGAGGTTAACCCTCTTATTTCTGCTATTTTAATGATTTTTCTTGCCATCTTGTGACATTCTGTAGATAATTCCAATTCGGACACGAATCGGGAAAGAAAATCTAAGGGCTTAGTGGGATTTAAGTTCAATTCTAATTCTCTTGCGATAAATCGATAAGATCGACCAATTTCTTTTTTATTCACACGAGCTACTTCAGCAATTTCGTTTAGGGTACGGGGTACTTTATACATTCTGCAAGCTGCATATAGACTTGCAGCAGCAACTCCTTCAATGCTCCGGCCCCTAATTAGGTGAGCTTCAACAGCATCTCTATAGATTTTCGCAGAACATTCACGAAGACTTTTCTGGAGATCGAGGTTTGATGCCATTCGATCTAACTCGCTTAAAGCAAAAGTTAAATTTCTCTCGGTTGCATCTGAAACTCTAATTCGAGATTGCCACTTTCTTAATCGATATATTTGACCTCTAATTTTTGCAGAGATTTCTTTACCAAATATATCTTTATTCTTCCAATCAATCATTGTACTGAGTCCTTTGTCGTGAATCATGTAAGTCATTGGAGCCCCTGTCCTCGTTCTTTTCTTCCTTTGATCTGCATCGAAAGCACGCCATTCTGGACCCTGATCTATGTGTTTTTCAGAGTGAATTAGCCCACATTTTTCACAGACTGATAAACCTCTATTTTCGTCAAATAATATATTTTCTCCGCATTCGCTACAATTTGATTGACTTAAGTTCGTATTTTCTTCTACGAGTGCGTTACTTTGATTCCAACTTGACATAATCTACACCTTTTTAATGATTGTTTTTATAGAATGGTTCCTTACATTCTAGCGCATTTTTGCGTAGAGGTTATCATTAGGATTAAATTTCGTCTCAGGTATAATTTTCATTGAAATGAATGGTAAAGCTATTGGGCCAAAGATCTCTTTAATAAAACCAATTTCTTTAAATTCCTCTGTAAAAACAGCTCTATTAGTAATCTTTTCTAGGTCCTTGGTCCATTTCTTTGCTCGAAAAATATGATGTTTTTTAGATTCTCCGAGATAAAATAGATTTAATTTGATATATTTTTGTATAAAAAACAACGACCCTAACTATTATTTAAAACTTAGAATAGAGAATTGGTCACTAATATATATAATTATTCTATTATGAGTGAACAGTATTTTTAAAGACTTCGACTTTTTATAACTACCTTGAGGTTAATAATTAAATAAAATTCTTCTGTAAATGATATTTTAACAAACAATCGCATGAATATTCTGAGTTTTTTATTATTAAAAAGTTAATATTTTGAGTTAGCACAAATTCTTTAAGAGCCTTAATCATGAATTCGTTACATTCTCGTTTTAAACAATTGTGAATGCCTCTTTTAGTACCTGCTCCCGAAGGAGAGGATATTATCCTCACGGACTTTAATATGTCGTTATCTTTACACGCTTTTAGTAAACTCTTAAACAAAGAATAAAACCAAGGAGGTCGATATCTTTTTTGATAAAACAAGTATTCTACAAGGGAATTTTTCTGGATATTTACGGGGTTAATCGAAATAGTATTAATCTTCAATTCAGCTAATTTTTTGATAGATTTAACACAATCATCTATTGCTGTCTGTTCATTTAAAAAGGGTGGTTTAAACAGTAAATAAGCTCTTATCCCTACATCGTTCTTTTTACATAAATGAATTGCATCCAGAAAATCTTTAAATTTCAACCCCTTATTTATGTACCTGTTTCTAATATAGTCATCTACGGTTTCCAAACCAATGGCAACCTCAATATATTTGTCCTTTAAAATACGCTTCATTTTTTTAAGCTTCTCATTGGTTATATAATCGACTCGAGATTCGATAACAACTTCTTTAATTTTAGGGACATCTGCTATTTTCTTAAATATATGTTCTCGAACATCTTCAGATATTTCGTCATCGTCGAAAAAACTTCCAGAGTTAAAAATTTTAACGATAAAATCCTCCTCATCTGAAGATATTTCATTTATTTTTTCTTGAAGTGCATAATTAAATTGGTTAATTATGTGAATTTGATCTATTTTTTCAATGGTAGAATCTTGAATATATCCACACATTGAGCATCCCCCAGAATCTCCCAATGCCCAACTACACCCCTTCGTTCTTAATATTATCGCAAATTCCTTCCCCTTTTTTTTAAGCAATCGATCCTCTTTTATCCAGAAACTTACTGGCTTATCTAATTGCATCTCTCGGAATTTAAATTTTCTATTAATTGAATTAGCTCTAAAATATTTGATTTTTTCAACAAGTAATGTATTTTCGTTAAATTTTTTCGTAGACATTTACAATTTTACCTGTTTTTGAATTTTTTATATAGTTTGAGCCCACTATCAGGCTTCCTAATCCGATAAGTTTCTCTTGATTTTTATCGAAAATTAATATTAAGTCTTTAGGTACGAGATTTGGACTAAAATCAATAATTCCTGGACGGAATAAAGTGTTTCCATTA
>JAUWDN010000074.1 GCA_030608765.1 Promethearchaeota archaeon | reverse complement strand
TATTGAAACTCGATCGAGTGTGTTATTAACTAAGTCTATTTCTGTCTTATTTTGAAAAAGAAACTGAATTTCAAGTTCATGTTGGTCGATAAATTTTTCTTCCGATTCTACTATCCAGCTCTCGTTATCTGCATTTAATGCCATTTCAGGTGTCGTACCTGCGATTGAAACGCCTGATATTATTGCGGGTAACGGAGGAAATGTTTCTTTAATACTGAAATTGTATTTATAAAAAGGAGAAAATGTGTCAAACACTTCAACAGAATAATTATCTAAGGTATAAGAAATTATTTCTTGTGGTTCTAATTTCCAGTTATCGTCATTCCAAACACTAGCATTGTTAGTAAAAGAATCTTTTAGAGAATTAGGAGTTAAACCTATTGACCCTAAAGAAGCAATTAATTGAGGATTACCATTTGGTCCAGATATTATATCAATCACTTGGTTCATGTTTTCATTGTAAGGTAGAAGATTAGTTAAATTATTGAGATTAGGATAGTAGGAATCGACTAATCCCGTTCCAGAAGTATCAAAATAAAATATTCGAGGGTTTTCATCAAAATTAAAAAAATCTTCTAATGAAGTGTATTGTCCGGAATATTCAACTCTTACAACTTCCCATATTGCATCTTTGAGGTCTTCATCTAGTCCTAGAAGAACACCGATCGGGCCAATAATTAATGTAAAAACATCGTCTAATTCTATGGGGATCGGGGTAGGAACGCCCCAAGCGGTTTCATTTCCAACATTTTTCGCTGTTATGTTAAAAGAAAAATCGTTATAAACGCCGTGCGATGCGTTGTTTCCAATTAACTCTTTAATAATAAGCATATTTGGTTCTGAATTCGATACTTTGTATGTTATTACAAATTCTTCAATAGGGTTAAATATTCCAGTAGGAATCCCCGGCAACCCTTGGAATCCAAGTTGGTGCAAAAAATTTATAAAATCTGTTGGCTCGTTCAAATTCACAGGTTTGATATAGCTGCGTTTAAATCCATTTTCGTCTACCCAAAATAATTCAAATGAGTATTCCTTCAACGATTGAACATCAAAATCAACATCTGCATAAAACATGAGCAAACTTATTTGTTCTAATAAAAAATCATAAAGCGTGAAATATTGGGGTGTTTGATCGATTATATCTGTACAAAAAATATTAACATCTATTTCGCTCATGAAAGCACCTATTAAAGAAATGAAAATCTTCTCGCTAGGTTTGAGAGGCACACCCTGATACCCTAGAGCGTCCCATAAGTTAAATGTAAATTCATTTTCTCCTAAATTTTTTATGCCCGCACTTAAACCCTCGTATTGCACCGTTAAACTTACATAATGAGACTCGTTTGATAAATTTAAAGTAGAAAACGCATCGCCAAATTCCTCAAAATCTGCTTGAGTTGTTTGATTTGAATCAGTAAAATTTGATATGTCCCCAAACAAGGATGGAATTTCCACAAGAATGTTTGTAAATTGCTCAAAAATATTATCAACCTCAAGATTCTCTAAATATTCTAGATCAAGTGAATCAAAATTAAAGTTTACTTGATCAATTGATTTGGTTATATCAAGATCTAGTAAATCCAAAGAATTTACCAAAAGAAATGTTGAAGATAAATGTTGGTTTTTAATATAATCTTCTGATATTAATCGATCAATGTCTAAAGCTCTCCAATACCCATCCATAGGAACATTATTAATAATTTCGTGAAAAAACACTTCCCAATTAGGATAATATCCCACAAAGGGAAAAAAGTATGGATTGGATTCATTAATCATAATAAGATCTAAATCAAATTTTCTCTTTATAATTTCAAGAGCTCTATCTGCTCTTAATTGGACATCGTCCTCATTCATTTCCTCATCGTAATAAAGGAACCCTGAAAATCTATTAAATGTCATTCCATATTGCTTATTATAACTATCCTCATTGAAGATGCGTGGAAATAATTCTGGAGTAATTCCATTTGAAGCGCTAAAGAGAACATTACATTTGTAAAATGCTGGATCTCTCGTATCAAAATGGGGCAATATACTTGTATCGTTAGTAAAAAGAGATTGTTTTATTAACGATTTATTCCCTGCAACAAAAGCATTAATAGTTTCCGCATAAAGATCTGTTCCTGCGATATCAGAAGAATGAATTAAATATTTTTCAGCTATATTCTCTCCTTCTACATTAGGAACTATGAATTTTTCCATAAAATTACCATATAGCGGAATAGAAAGAATATTCAGCATTATTATCAAAACTATTAGTTTTTTAATTATACTCAATGTTTTTCAAATCCTCCTACATAGTTTCTCTGTAAATTTCAACAATGTTCTTTTTCCGGGATTTCCTTAATAATAACCTAATTCCAATCAATGTAAAAATAATAGAGAGTGAGAAAATTATGATCATATCAGTTAACGGAAAAATAGGAATATTTGGTAAACCGCTCATCATATTCATTGACATGCTTAGTAATAACCCGGTTACCCATCCTACTATTACCCCTACCGTCCCACTACTCATCATTATAATCAATGATTCAATTGTGAACAATCTTACGATTTCTTTCCCTTTTAGACCTAATGTTCTGATGATTCCGATTTCTTTCTTTCTTTCGATAATTGTCGAATAAGAAGAGGATAGTAAACCAAAAAGGCAGATTATAATTGTTGCGTCTAGTGTTATTGAAAAAAATACATTAATAATCGAAAATAATAATTGTTGTTGTGTAATTCTTTGTTCTAAGTTAATAACCTCAAAATCAAAATCATCATCGTTCTTCCGTACATCGAATATAATATTTTGAGACAAATCTTGGGAATATAAATTAAGTTTAACAAAAATTTTATCAAGATATGGAATAGGAGGGATATCCATAAGCGTCATATATATTTCTTGCGAAATCATAACACCTCCCATGTTTGCTGATGCACTGGATCTCCCAAATACCGAAAGAAATCCTGGCATAGCTGCCGCCACTCCCGCGACTTCAAATGTGTAGACTTCATTTTCATAACCACGCTGAATTGAAATCCGAATTATATCTCCTAAATGCATATCTAAACTTACAGACAAACCCTCGGAAATAATACACGTATATTCATCAGGACTCCTAAAAAGTTGTTCAAAAGACGAAATAATATTACCTTGAGTAAACTCTACATATTGAGTTTTAATTGTAGAGGAATATTGTTCATCAATTCCGATTAATGTAATTTCTTGGGTTATTAAACCCGCGTAGTCGCCAATCTCTGCGGCAAATTCTTGACCTTCCTCTGAATAAATTTGAGTAAGGTGGAATGGACTCGCGATTACTGAGGAAACTCTCTCAATTCCCTCTATTTTTAACAGTTCTTCTACGAAATCACTTGTCAAAATTCTGTTAGGGTTTATGTTAAATCCATTTTCTTGAGAAGTACTGAGAAAACCATCACCCCCTCCAAATAAACTGAAAGCTTCAATCTCCTCTTTTTCGTACCAACCTTGCGTCTCTATAACCAAATCAGCTCCATATTCAAGATGTGCGCTGACCACCGATTCATTAGATAAGAAACTAAATATACTAGAAATAAATATTATGAAAGAAAAAGTAAAAGCAAATGTAATAATGGTGCTAGAATTTCTCCTTGCGTATCGAAATATAAAAATTTTATACACTGGTGCTATTCTCTTGCCAAATATCCTAAAAAATCTTATGAAAAGTCTTAATATCAAGGGTAGTATGGCTAGTCCTGCCAATGTCATTCCAATTAAAAAAATTATGAGGAGCGCTATTAACGTACCTGACATCAGCGCAGCGTCTCCAGTAGTTAATATTCTGGGAATAACAAAAAGGACAAAACCACCATTTCCCGCCAATATAGCACCAATTACTAATAATTTATAATTCACGGTAGCTTTTTTCTTAAGCTTATATAAGACATCTTCCTTACGATATGGGTGAATTGATTCGATTAATTGGAGTTTCATCACTTTTACTGCTGGAGATATGCTTACTATAAGCCCTACGCTTACTCCTATAATATATGCTATTAAAATTGACCCTATAGTTATAGAAAATGTAATGTTGCCAGCTAATCCCGGTATTGATTCTGCTACGACTGCTCCTGCTAAGGGAAGTACAACGAATTGAGTGGCTAATTGAGCAAAAATAAGACCAAATATTGTTCCAAAATTACATAACAAAAATCCTTGAACTAGTACAATAAACAAATTATACTTCTTTGTAGCACCTACTGTTCTAAAGATTCCGAATTCTCTTATTCGTTCTTCCACTGAAGTTTTAAGTATTCCGTTAATTAAAACACCTGAAATTATCATAGTGATCATAGATACAAACACAAAAATTATTGTAATTCCAACACTTAAAAATTCGGAATAGCCCAAGACTACTAACTTAGGTAATTCAATTCTAAATTCATTAATCCCTATTAAAAGTTGAACTTCACCCGCTAAATCTTTCACCCGATTTTCAGAACCCTCAATATCCCGAGCGTCATATAAATTTAAGCCTTTTTTTATCGTAAGAATTAACTCATTACATCTTCCATTAAATGTTTCATTTCCAAAAAGATCATAAAGAGTTTTGATATCAACAACAATTAATGGACTATTCGTATAGCTAACTGGCCATTTTAACTGAAAATCAAAAATTCGATCAATTGTAAAGTTTATAACTCGATAAAAATATTTATCACCATGTCGTAAGCCCATTCTAATTTCGATCGTCTCATTTTCTGCGTATTTTATTGTCTCATTCAACTTGTAATAAATGGCACAGTGATATAACGATAATTTTGTTAAGTCTAATATTTCATTTGATCCCGGTGTAATAAAACTCCCAAACTTTAAGCTGTTTTCCAAAGTGAAGTTTATACCAGAGATCGAGACTCCTTTCGTTTCATTTTCTAATTCTTGAGTTCCATCCCCTTTCGATATGTTCACATTACCCCATAAACTCATTCTTGGAATAAACCCCCCAATTTCGCCTATATTATTCTGTATCGTATTTATTAACGGTTGAAATTCGAAATAATTAGATCTATTCTCTGGTTCACCATTGTAATGCCTTACTTTAATGTTGAAATCTTGCTGACCCGCGTCTATGCTAAGATAATCAATAAATGTAACCGAAATAGAATCAGATAAAAAAAGAATCAGTGCTAAAAGCCCTACAGAAATCATTACACCAATTATGCCTAACGATGATCTTACTTTATGACGCGCTAAGTCTTTAAATGCGTATTTGAATACTAATTTTATGTTAGACATTTGAAGTAAAACTATATTAATTTTATTTTAAAAATCAAGTGATGAATTTCTTATTCTAAAAACAATTCGTCTCCTACAACTTTTCCACCAATATTATTTTCTTGTAGCAGTTCTGCAAGAATATCGTTAAAATGTTCTGGTAAGTTCATAATAATTGGGTTTGGTACACTTTTTTTAATCTCACGTACTTGAATATGATTTTTCCCCTGATTAGTGAAGAGATATCTAAAAATCATACTTTTACATTTTTCTTTATTAATTTCGGCCTCTTGCTTTCTTCTCAATTGCATTGATTCTGTTTCTTTCAATCCTCCAATTTTCCCTTTATCGGTTAATTTTCCATCCATCATGTGGAAAACTTTAGAAGCGAACTCAGAAACTGCCGCATCGTGAGAAACAGATATAAAAGTTGCCCCTCTCTTGTTTAAATCCCTTATTAAATTTAAGATCATAATTCCTGTTTTACTATCTAAATCACCTGTAGGCTCGTCTAATACACAAATAGCTGGATCGTTTGCAAATGCTCTAGCAATTGCTACCCTTTGCTGCTCCCCTCCGCTTAACTCTGAAGGAGCATGATGGGAACGTTCTTCTAATCCAACAAGAGTTAATAAATCGATTGCTTTCTTCCTCTTTCCACGCCGGCTTAATTTACCAGAAAAATGTAAAGGAACCATAACATTTTCTAAGGCGGTCATTTGAGGCAATAGATTATAGAATTGGAAGACAAAACCAATCCGTTCCCTTCTTATCTCTGCTAAATCATTATCGTTAAGCATAGAAATATTCCGTCCCTCTAAAAAAATTTTACCTCTAGTAGGGGTATCAAGTCCGCCGATTAAATTTAAAAGGGTCGTCTTACCGCTTCCCGATGGACCCATAATATCGATAAAGTCCCCTTTATCTATCGTTATATCGATACCTCGAAGCGCTGCTACAGCAGTTGTCCCAAGTAAGTATGTTTTATGAAGATTCTCAACAACGATTAAGTGCTCGTAATCTTTCCCGATTTCCTTTTTCTGTTTCAAATCTATCTTTAACTGTTTTCTTTCTTCGCGAGACAATGAAAGCGTTTC
>JAUWDN010000086.1 GCA_030608765.1 Promethearchaeota archaeon | reverse complement strand
ATACTTTTTTGGTATTAGTTTTTGATTCTGTTATTGTCATGTTTCTTTTAATTCTGTCCCAAGTCTTATTCTATTCCTCTTCTCTACAACTTGAAATATTAATTATTAACTTTGGCTACAAATTTTTCCTGCAAGCTATTTTTTCGGCTGTAATTATAGTACCTATCCTTTTATTTATCTATGACAAGGCTCTAGCCTCAAAAGAACGCCATTTATATTACTTACTTCTGACACATCACCCCGTTTCTGCAAGTGACCATACTTTTTATTTTCAATTTGGTAGGACAAAAATTTATCTATGCTCTAGATGTTCAGGTATGATAATTGGAATAATATTATCTGTTTTCTTAACTCATTTAGTTCAGTCAATACTTAATGTTCAATTTAGCTCTGAATTAGCTTTATTCATAATAATTATCTTTCCAATACCGGGATTAATCGATTGGGGTACACAGAAACTTCTATTTAGAAAAAGCACCACTGAATCTCGACTATTTACAGGTTTTATTATTGGAGTTGCCCTTCATTTCATTTCGTTTACAGGAGAGTATTATTTCCTTACACTATTTATAGTACCATTCTATTTTAGTATACTAGTCATTTTAATCTTTTTAGGTCAAAAAAAATTGATAAGGGAATTGAACAAGGAGTTAACCCATGAACCATCTGAAGAGCTTGATATTGGTAGTTTTTAAAAATTAATTAAGTAGTTTAAATGAAAAATATTATATTTATTCACGGTCTTGAAAGCTCGGGCAAAGGTTTTAAAGGATTGTATTTAAAGAAAATAATGCCGGAAACCCTTACTCCTAATTTTGAAAAATATAACCAAAAAAGGTCGCTTGATAATCTTCTTAACGCAAGGATGGCTCAGTTAAACTCAATACTAAGTGAAGGAAATTTGTGGATAATAATTGGCTCCAGTTTTGGAGGATTAATGGGTGTATTATACACTCTCCAAAACCCAAAAAAAATTAAACGGTTAATACTATTAGCACCGTATTTAGATACTAAACTATTGAAATGGCATAATTACTCACCAATCAATATACCAGTTATTGTATTTCACGGTAAAAATGATGAAGTAGCAAATTTTAAAGCATCTCGAGAGCAAGCTTACAGACTTTTCTCTAACCTTGAATTTAACACAACAGAAGACGATCATAATCTTAATAAAACAGTGGAAAAGTTAAATTGGATAGATTTGACTTCATAACTATTAAAATAGGATTAGGAAAATTGAATGCTTCTAAATTTTTTAAAAATTTTTTAAAAATTGGACCCCAATTTTTTTATATTCACATTACTACATCTGTTAATTAACATTTTTCAATTAGAATTACATCTTAAAATTATAGTTGTTTGAGAAATGATTTTTAATAATAATTGGGTGTTCTGCGCTTTTTTCAATAGCTCTACGAAATAAAGAAAAATAATTCTTAAGAGAAATGCAAAAAATAATTGATAATATTCCAAAATTAAAAAAATTAAATTAAATTATTAATATATAAGAAGTGTGAGAGTTAAATGGATTTAAAGGATAAACTTTACATTTGTCGAAATTGCCAATATGTTTTTCCTAAAACATTATCAAAACTTATAGATTCTAAAATTCAAGTTTACTGTGAAATGTGTGGAACACCTTTTTCGTTATCAGGTGTAAGTTTTAAACAAACATCTGAAAGAGCCCCTGGAGAAGCAATTCATAGACCTTCCAAATATGGAATGATTGATAAAGAGAAATCTAGTCTTGATAAAGCAATAAATATCTTAGATAAGTTTGATTACTTTCCCATTTTAATCTTTTCTATTGTTACTTTAATCTTAAGCTTTATTTTCAGTATCCGTACTTCAGGGGGAATTTTCCTATTTATAAATTCGTGTCTAATTGTAATTAGCAGTTTATTTATAATTATATACGATTCTCGATTTATATCCCCAAAAATTAAATCGGGCAGATACGATGAAATAACCCTTGATGCAATATGTTATGGTATCTTAGGTTGTGTTATCTATGGTATTGGTGTCATTATACTAATTAAGGGGATATTAATATTTATTTACACAGCCAAAAACTCTGAAAGAGGGGATCATCGAGTATACAACTTTGGTCTTAAACTAAAGAATTCTATAAATAATTTTTCTGCTAAAGCTGGTTTTATAATCCTATTACTTGTGTTAAATGGTATGTTAAATGCTGTATACTTTGGTGGCGTTCAAATAAGAGCAATTATAATAATTACAACTATATTTAATGATCTTAATATGGTATCAATTTTAACATCTTTTTTTTTAATACCCCTTATTGTCTTGATTATAGATTTAAAATTAAGGAATAAGATACACAATAAAATAGAGTTTACTGGAGCTGAAGTAGTTCGAATATTCATTTTAGGAGTATTAGGCACTGTTTTCTTATCCATAGGGATATTCATCTTGTTAAAATCAATTTTAATACTTCTACTTTTTGTGGGAAAGCCATTTGATTTAAAGGGAAAACTAAAGATACAAGATCTTGAAACAAAAATTGTTCCAGTTCAAAAAGAATTATTAGAGGAACCAAAGGTAGAACAAGTTAAAAAGGAAGAAATTTCACCAGAACAACCTGAAATTATATCCCCAGAACCGAAACTTCAAGTAGTTAAAGCTGAAGAAAAACCTCCAGAAGAAGAAACGGAAGAAGTTAAAATTATTGAAGAAGAACATGAAAAAGAAATAGCTGAAGATGTTGTTCCTCAAAAAAAAGAAGAAGATAAAGAAGAAGAAGTTAAATTAAGGCTTCACGAGTCGCTTTTACCAGTTAAAAATGAAAAAGATAGGAAAGTCGTCAAAGAATATTTTGCAAAGATCTTTAATATCATCTCCAAAGACTTAAGGAAGCAGATTTTGGAACTTGATATACCAAAGAAGGAGCGAAAGAGTATACTGAAAGAACTAGCGTTCTTAGCTGAAGAAGAACAACTGAATTATCTTGGATTGTTGAGGAATCTATATGAAGAAATTCCAATGAAATTAATTGAGCGAATACGCAAGCTTCCTAATGTTGAGCCAAAGTATTACGATAAAATCGTAGAAGAACTAAAATACATGGATAAAGAACGACAATTAGAATTTATACAATTTTTAGAAAAATACGCCTAATAGTTAAAAAAAAGTTCATTATAAAATGTCGCTAGAAAAAAAAAGAAAAACTAAGGAAAACAAAGTAGAAAAAGAACTAGAAGGAAGTTCATTTAGGCGATTAGATTTTACTCCTTTACAGAAACGTGATATTAAGAAAAAGAAGAAGGTAAAAGACAAGGATACGACAATCGAAGACTTAACTGAGATTGAGAAAGATGTTTTAAGTATAGCGAAAAATATTTTAAAACTAAAAAGGTATGATGCTGATTTTGATATTGATGTTTCTTCTGAGGCGGAATTGCAGAAATTTCCAATAATTGAAAAGTTGTATGCTAAGAGCATAGCAAAACTTGCATACAAAAAAGGTTATAGCAAGGAAGAAATATTTTTAACTATAAGAAGTTTAGAAGAAAAGAATTGGATTGTAACCAAGGAACGAAGAACAAAACTAGAAATTCTAAATAATGAGAAACTAGCTAAAATCTTGAAATTCATAGGAAAAAATCCGGGTATTCATGCCAGGAACGAAAAGATCGAAGAGGAATTAGAAATAACGAGAACCCCGTTCTTAAAACACATAATGACATTGGAACGATTTAAACTTATCAGATCGAAAAAAGTAGGAAAATCTCTACATTTTTTCTTAGCAGATGTTCCCGAAGATTACGATAAATATAAGGTGATTTTCTCAAATCCTATGATTCCAAAAATAATTGAAGAAATTTTTAAAGACGAAAACATAGCAATTTCAAAGATAGGAGAAATCCTTGATGTTTATTCTGGGACGATTCAATATCACATAAAAAAACTGAAAGACTTAGATCTAGTTAAGTCTGTTAAAACTCAAAAAGCAGAAAAGATACACGTCATTAATGTTGAATTACTTACCAGATTTAACGAGTTTTTTGATGAACCAGATTTTTCTAAGTTATTAAAAGGTTTATAATTTTTTTTATTTTAGAGGGTGTGTTGTATTTTTGGAAGTGCGTTAATTAATATTTTAATAGCGTTATCTATTCCAGTCTCCATATCTAGATGAATTTCGTTTGAATTTAGAAGGTCATACTGAGGGTGTCCTGGTAGATCTGATACTGAAAGAATAGAAGCTGTTTTTAAGTTATAGAGTTGACCTAACAAAAATAAAATAGAAGATTCCATATCGATTGCTTTGATATTGATTTCTTTTAATGCGCGTATAAATTCAAATGTTTCACAAAATAGTGCATCTGTCGTCCAAAGAAGTACTTCTTTTGCTTTTTTAGGATTAAAAGCACGAGCTTCTTTGAATAATAAATCTTTTAAAATTTCATTTGGTTTTGAAATAAAAATAGTGTGATTTCCTGCAATTACATTTTGAACAGTTGATAAAGGATTACTTATTGATTCTAGTTGATTTAATAACGTCTGATTAGCTCTAATATATTGAGGGGTCGTCCCATCATCGCAGTAAGCCAACTTTGGAACCACAACATCGCCAATTTCAATGCTGGTATCGTCGCCATAAATTCCACCGCAAAAATCTACCCTTACTACTATTTTTGCTTTAGATCGTTTCAAGCATTCTAATGTAAGTGCAGCGTTGGGGCATCCTACTTGAGATCGGATAACGCTTACTTTAATTCCGTTTAAAACTCCATTGTATACTCTTCCATGTACAATCTTGTTTTGTAATCTCTTCACAATTTTTTTCATAACCAACTTTACCGCGGGCAATATAACTATCTCATTAATGTTCGAAGGACTTGTTTCCAAAATCATCCTGACTATTTTTTCGTCTACACTAATAAATTTCAAACCCAAATTTAGCATTTGACTTTTAATTTTATTCAACATTTTTATTTAGTTAGAACTAGTAGGGTTATGCCAATTATATTTTATAAGTTAATTCCTAATTACTGATATACTTATATTTCTAAATAATAATTTTTAATATCTAGAAGATACATTAAACTATAATTACATTATAGTCTGAATAAAAAAACGCGGTTCTCTGTAATGACAAATCCATACATTATTGACAACAAAATTACAAATGAATTTGTTGAAAACTATACTAAAACAACATACCGTATAATAGGAAAAAATAAGCATACTGCGATTAAACCCTGTCACTGGTTAGAACAAAAATTGATGACAGGGAGAGATAATAGAAATTGTTATAAAGGTATTTTTGGTATTCAGAGTCACAGATGTTTACAAAATACTCCTTCTATGCCATTCTGTAATCAACAGTGCGTTTTTTGCTGGAGAGATATTGAATTAGGGAATCTAAGTAGTGAATTTAGCGTTGAACCAGATGATCCTATCTACTTAATTGACGAAATGATTCGTCACCATCAGGATATTATAAAAAACCATTTACCATTAAGGAGATATCTTGAAAATTACGAAATTATGGTTGATCTTCTCACTTTTATGTTAAAAAATGGGGAAAATCATAGTATAAACTCGCTTTCAAAAGGACTTCATGTAAGTAAAAATAAAATTGAGCGGGCACTTAATTTATTAAAAAATCAAGAGTTTCTCTTACCAGCAGATAATTCATTAAAGAGTTTTAAACTTGACAATGAAATCTCGTGCTGTATAGACACTAGAGATGAAATCATTAAGTTAATCAATTTATCTTTAACAACCCCAGACGAAATTATGCAAACTCATAGTGAAGCTATGAATCCTAATCACGCAGCGATATCTCTTGATGGTGAACCATTCTTATATCCAAAATTAGATGGATTAGTAAGTGAGTTTCGTAATCGTAATATGACTACTTTTATTGTAACTAACGGTACGTTACCAGAAAGAATTGAAAGTTTAAACTCATTGCCATCCCAACTTTATATCACGCTACCAGCACCTAATAAAGATATTTATAAAAAAGTTTGTCGACCTATGATTAAAAATGGGTGG
>JAUWDN010000197.1 GCA_030608765.1 Promethearchaeota archaeon | reverse complement strand
ATAGTTCCAATTCCTACTAATTTACCTCTGTTTATTATAGCTATACGATCGCATAAATCTTCTGCGACTTCCATTATGTGAGTTGAAAAAAGAACAGATCCCCCTTTTTCAATATGTATATCTAAGATCTCTTTTACTACTCTAACTGATTTAGCGTCAAGTCCCGATATTGGTTCGTCTAATATTAAAAGGTCAGGTTCATGAAGAATCGAGGCAACAATTTGTATTTTTTGTTTGTTACCATGGGATAATGTAGCAATTAACTGTTCATAATACTCCGTTGCACCTAAGCTTTCTAAGTACTCTCGCACTCGATCTGTAGCTTCCTTCGGATCTAATCTTCGAATAGACGCTATAAAATTAAACAAATCTTTTGGTGCTAACGATTTAAATATCATGGGGTCCTCCGAAACATATCCTACATTCTTTTTCATTTGAACTTCTTCACGTTCGGGATTTAATCCGAAAATTCTGATCTCCCCTTCTAAAGGCTCAAGTAGTCCTAATAAAAGTTTAATAGTTGTTGTTTTCCCTGCCCCGTTTGGTCCCAATAGGCCAAAAACTTCTCCCTTGTGAACATCAAACGAAATGCCGTTAACAGCTTTAACTTCGCCAAAAAACTTTTTTAGATTTCTCACAGAGATTACTTTGTCATCTATCATTCCAAAACTCCACTTAAAGTTTAAACTGTTGTTTTTACAAGAAACTCGATAAAATTTTAAAAATTAAAATATATTTTTTTATATTATAAACTATAAACCTTCAATATATAAATGTTATGAAATATCTTATCGCTTTTTAAATTGACATATGAACTATTTTTATCAAGAAATATAATCTCATATAACAATATATCTAAATATATATCCAAATAAAACACATGTCTATTTTATGTATCTATTGAAAATCTAATATTATCATTAATTCAATCCTTTTTTTGTTTGACAATTATAACAATTGATAAGATAACTATTACCGATCCAATAAAATTAAAGATTGTAAATAGAGCACCTAAAAATAGCGTAGCAAATATCGCAGTGATAATTGGAGTTGGCGAAAAAAGAATTGTTGCCTTCGAAACATCTAGATATGACAGCGTCTTGTACCAACAGAATAATCCCACCCCATACACGACGCCCATTGAGATATAATAGAATTGGTTAATCGGAACAAACAATAGGCTAATATTCTTGATAGGAAAGAATAAAAAATAAGTAGAAAATAAAATAATGCCACTCAAAAAATTTCTAATGAAAACCATCTGAGTTGGAGTAGCTTCATCTCGATCAAAAACAGGCTTAGTAATTGAATGTCCAAACATCCATAAACAAGTTATTAATAAGATAATCAACACACCACTCAAGATATCTAAACTAAGAGTTAAGATATTAAACGATCCTTGCGTAATAGCAAAGATTAACCCAAAAAATAAAATCGTTGAAAAAATTATTTGAACTTTAGTTATCCGCTCTTTTAAAATCAGAAATCCAAAAATCAAACCAAAAAAGACTGTCGTTTTTTGAGTAAGAGATCCATTAATTTCTCTGGCTAATTCATATCCTATAAAAAATAGAAGTTGGTTGAGACCAAAGATTATTCCAATAAATAGAAAAAGCCAAATATTCTTTCTCCAGGTTTTAATCATGGAATTGCTATGAGTGGTACTTATGTTATTATTTTTAGCTAGTTTCACTTTTTTCTCTATAATAATTAATGGTAAGAAAATTAATGCTTCTATTAAACATGTCATAGCGGCAAAAATATGAGCGTCAAGCGCAGCTGGGCGGCTGTTAGCAATTATAGGTTGAAAACCTACAAAAATATTCCCAATAACCCCGAAAACTAAACCTTTTTTTAATTTATTAACCAAGTTATCTAAGAAAAACCATAAAAAATTAAAAACTTTTACAATGGAGAAGAGCCGTAGAGCTCTGCCCCTAACATAAAGAAAAACATTATTATTGATTCACTCCTTAAATTATTGATTATGAAAAGTTTCGAACGGATATGGACGGCATTAAATCTTGAAGAACCAGATAGAATTCCAACGCATACTATAAATATCGATGGAAATGTCGCAGATAAGATATTAGGTCGTCCGAAAAGGAATGCATTTGATATATTTGATGATATGGAAAAGCAATATCCAGATGATTGGGTAGATAAAATTAACGATATCCTTCTTGACATCGAAATTTCGACATTTTCAAAAGCAGTAAGAGCAGGTTACGATCTGGGTTTTGATGGCGTGGGAGTACAGTACATCCCTTTTATCCTTGAAAGTCAAACTGAAATGACAGATATATTTGGAAAGAGACATAAGGTCAGAAATATTGATGGAAATCCTTATCCAGATTACTATGGAGGTTATATTAAAAATCGAGAAGATTGGGAAGCGTATCCTAAACCTGATATGAAAGAAGAATACAATAAGGCCAAAAAATTTTATAAGGGTGTTTTGAGAAAATGCCGCGATATAAAGGATGACATTTACATTTTCGCTCAAAATGCTTTGACCTCTGTCTTCCCACCTGTGTGGCAGGGGATGGGGATGCCCTATTTCGCTCGAGCTCTTAAGAACGATCCAAAATTAATCGAAGAACGGTTTCGCTTTTGTACTGATTATACATTAACTGTATTTAAGGCATACTCTGATTGTGGTGCTAAGATCTTTCTTGAGGGTGGAGATATAGCTCACACAGGAGGACCAATGATTAATCCGAAATACTTTGATAAGTACCTGCTTCCACGTTTCCAAGAAGTTTCAGAGGCGATTCATGAGTGGGGTGGGAAATATATGTTGCATACTGATGGAGACATAACTAGCCTTTTGGATTTTATTGTGGAATGTGGCTTTGACGGTTTGCAATGCTTGGAACCACCCCTTGTTGATTTGTACAATGTAAAGAAAAAAGTTGGAGATAAATTATGTCTTTCTGGTAATATCGATACAAGACATATTCTCGTAAAAGGTTCTAAGGAAGAAGTAATTGAAGCAGTAAAACACGCAATTAAAGCTTTAGGACCTAATGGAGGGGCAATGGTATCACCAGCTAATTTTCATCCACAAATTTCTGTTGAGCGTTTAAGGTGGATGATTGAAGCTGCAAATGAATTAGGTGTTTATCCTTTATCTTGAAGTAATTAACTAAATAACTGTTATTTCGATATAGTTTCTTCTTTATTCTTACTTTCCCTAACGATCATATAAATCGAGACAATTACAATCGTTATTCCTATGAGGTGAAAAGGTGTGATCTCATCCCCGAGAATGATCCAAGAAAAAAAAGCTGAGGTAATTGGTGTTAAGGACATAATAACACCAGCTTTTCCAATAGAGATGTAGGACAATGTTCTGTACCAGAATAATAAAGAAAATCCCCAATCTAATGCCATAACAAAAGGATATATAAGATATTCTGGGCTAAACACAGTTATCAATCTTTCTAAAGGAAAAAAAATGAAATAGGTTAACAACAATATTATCCCACTTAATACATTCCGAATAAAAACGACTTGAATTGGACTAATCTCGTTTCTATCGAATCCTGATTTAGTAAATGTATGCGTAATGGTAAATATAATAACCGCCAATACAATTATAAGAACCCCAAGGTTAATTTCAAACAAATCTGAAAATCCTTGGGTAATAGCGATAATTAATCCTAGAAATAGAATTACGCAGAAAAGAATTTGAAATTTTGAGATTCGTTTTTCATTTAAAAAGATATAACCAAAAAGTAAAGCAAATATTACTTCGCTTTTTAGTGCTAGGGCGCTGTTAACTGCTTCTGCGAGATCGTAACCAATTATTAATAGTACAGGAACAATTGAAAAAACAATTCCAATCCCAATAAGCAACTTGACATTCCTAATTTGTTTCCAACCACTCAACAGGCTAGTTAACCTATCGTTAGAATCTTTTTTACTTAAAGATTTCAACTTATATCTTTCAAT
>JAUWDN010000307.1 GCA_030608765.1 Promethearchaeota archaeon | reverse complement strand
CATCGATAATCTTTGTATACCTTTAGCGAACCTTCTTGTTCTAAATATTTCCTCACTTCTGGCAGCTCGAAATAGAGTCCTAACTCATAAAATTTCCAAAATACAAGAGTTACTTTGAAAGTGTATTCTTCTTCTGATGTTGTATATGTCATATTTATCCCCTTAAAAATTATTAATATATACTATAATACTTTTCAAAATAAATTAAGTTTATTTATATAGGATTATGGTTGATTTAATAATATTATAAAAGTATTACATTTGGGTCTAAATCTAATTCGCAAATATTAGGAACTTGCTATGACTGAAAAAATTGATATTAGTGTTGGAGTTGCGACCATAAAAGATGCTCAAGGGATTCTTAATGCTCTTAAACAAAATCTAATTGAAATAAGAGATGTTGATGAAATATCAAAAAAGCAAAGAAAAGAATTGGAAGAAGAAGGTTTTTTACGAAAGGAAGTGGACATAGAATATTATAAAAAACTAATTGAAGCTCCTTATACAGATATTTATGTTGCGAAAAATAATACAGGAACAATTATAGGTTTTGCGAGCATCCATAGAAAAAAATACGATATAATAAAAGTTCGTGATGTTATCGGTAATCTCTCTTTCGAAAACGAAAGAACCAAGGATTTATTGCTTAAAAAAGAGATAGAATTCGCTTATTTAGACCAAGTGAGCATCTTACCTGAATATAAGCGCAAAGGAGTCGGTACTACAATTTTTCAAAAAGCTTTGTTAGAGATAAAATCCCCCGTAGTTGCTTTTATCGTAGAGAAACCAATATTTAATAAGGCATCCGTTTATTGGCACGAACATAACGGGTTTATTCTTGAAGCGTTTAGTGGTGGTGAATATAAAGGGGAATCTTTTAAATTTTTGATTTATGTTAATTGGAATAGTGCTTAATGAGAAGAGCTGAACTTTCAATTTAGAAGCACAGTAAGTAGAGTTATGTTATTAGAAAAAAAAAAATTATTTTTAATCCATTATTCCTAATAGGTTAAGCCCCAAAAACTAGTGAAAGATCCCACGAAAAAATTAATCATAGCTATACTTGAAATAATTAATCCTGCTATCGACAAACCAGCACTATCGTCCTTTATAATTCCAAGTATTCCACATATTATCCCTGCTCCTACCAAAGTTGGTGTTACGATTAATAAAATTATTCTCAAAAACAATGGTACTGCAAAGTAACCAATCGGAGTCATACCGAAACTAACTAATCCAAAAACTAATGCTAGAATACCAAGCACTTTACCCATGTTTTTCACCCTAAATTGATTTTTATTTATTTTTTTATTCTTTTTTATTGAATTTCTTTAAAAGGATGGTATAAATTAATTATCAGAAAGGTTTATAATTAAGTTTTTTGGTATTGTTGAAATTCTATTTTACCGAAAACTTTATAGCAAAAATGATGAAGTAGCTCCAAATAATGTTAATTAAATTTTTGATTTATGTTAATTGGAATGCTACAAATTTAAAGATATGTTAATCTATTGGATTTAAAAGATTTTAGCCGCTAGCACATTTGGTTAGTCTATTTTTTCCGATTTTCAGGAATAAGTTCACCGCTTAAACTCTTAGCAAGTTTAGCACCCGTATCAAATAAACTCTTCATCGAATTATAAAAAAGGTCGCCTATAACTTCGCTTATCTTTTTGGAAGGGTCTAATTCTTTTATAAGATCCTGCTTTTTTTGTTCAAGTTCTTTGTTAAGACCATTTAAACTGTTCTTAATATTATCCTTTTCTGAATTTCGATTATTTTCCATTTTTTTACCTCATTTTTATTCTTGTTCTGTTTCCGGTCGAGCTTTAAGGGAATCAATAATCTTAATAATATCCTCAGCAAGTTCGTATCTCTCATCTCGGTATTTAACACGGGATAATCGTTTTTCTACTTTAAGCGGAGTCCCAATTTTTACTCTGATCCCTGTAGTGTCAATCAAATTTAGAATCTTTGCCTTTTCCGTGTATATTGCTATTGGGATTATAGGTGCCATCGCAGCGACAGCGAACTTAATAATTCCCGCCATCGCTTTTATCTGAACCTCCGGAGTTAACTTTGATTCTGGCGTCATAGCTACAAGGTCCCCAACTTCGTTGAGATAGTGAAAAACTTTATCGATAGGTACTGTATCGTCTTTATCAAGAGTGCTACGGAACATTCCTAATGTTTTAAGTACGGGACCATACAACTGGTGTTTCATTAATTTATGATAAACCATAAAATGAATTCTTCTTCCAGACACTTGGCTAATAATTGCCATATCTCTCAACGCATTATCGCTTACTGTCGTTAAAATTGCTTTTCCGATAATTGGTACGTTGTTTTTGCCTTCTATTTTCAAATCTGCGAATGCCTCTAAACCAAAGCCTCCAAAACCTTTTACAGCTGCGTATAAAATATCTTTCATCAAATCCTTACTGCATGCCTTACCTTTTACGTTCGTTGACTTTTCTTCAGTTGATGTTTAAAACATTTTTTTTCACTCCTTTATAATTTGACTATAAAATT
>JAUWDN010000211.1 GCA_030608765.1 Promethearchaeota archaeon | reverse complement strand
TTCATATCTGCTTTAGATGTAAAGTTTTGATTCCTCTGTAATTTTATTGTTCCTTTATTTGGAAATCTCGATTTAAAAATTTTAGGACCGTCTGCTTTAAAGTAAAATTCACCCCGCCATCCCAAAATATCGTAATCTTTTAAAGTTTTTAAGCTCATTAAATCTATGCTTATAAGATAGCGTTCCTTCTCTTTTCCGAGTTGATCTTGCTCAAAGTTTTGGTCTTTTGCGTAAGTCTTTTTACCCTTTGCGTAATATCTTCTAGACACTATTAAACACCTTTATAATACCATTTTATTGAGAATTCTTTTTAATTTTTCATATAGTGTATTGAGTTTATATAATTTTTTAAGTTAAATAATCTAGTAATAATGGAGTAATAATTTAGCGTATTTATTATTAATAATATTACGAAGTTATCAATGCGTTTATTATTATATTTAAACCGATCTATTAGTGTGACTGAAACCAATTTAGAAACGCATAAATTTAAATATTTATATGACATTTTTGTAAAGTATAACTTTTAATCTTAAATTTGGGTGAAACAAGTTTGAAAAAGTTAAAATCGAAGAAAATTATTTTCAACACTATTGTTTTATTATTTATTAGTAATTTTTTAATTGGACCAACTCTAACTCTTGGCAATGGAGATCCACCTCTTTTACATACTTATGATTTTGAAAGTGAAACTATGGGTCAAAATCCTACGTATGAAACCTTTACTATTATAGAAGATGCTGGTAATGTGTATATTGACAATTTAAGCGACGTACAACAAAAACATATGGCACTACAAAAAGTAAACACCTCAGGACGGGTATGGGTTAAAGATTATTTTTCACTCGATGATAAAACTTATGTCTCCGGCGAATACCACCTTAAAGTGTATCATGATATTTCTGGATTTGGTATAAATTTGAATTCAGCAAATGGCGAATATATCTTAGCTTTGGTATGGTGGAACGGAGAAATAAGAGATGATGTAAGTGGAACTTTACTTGCTACTTATCCATTGAATCAATGGATAGAGGTTGTTATCTATTTCGACCTTAATTTAGGTTGGATGTTTGATCTTGATGGAGTTAGGTATGGCGCTGGTTATAGTTTACCATTTTTTGGATCTTTTACTGCTAATGCAGAACATATTTGGATGACATCTTTCGTATCTGGTGGTGGTAATGGCTATTTCCGTGTAGACGATATTTCCGCTTATGGTCTTGTGGAAGATTTTACTTTGCTAATCATAATTATAATAATTATAATTGCAATAATTGCCGCAGGATTAGTTGGAGTTATCTGGTATATAAAGAAAAAGCGTAAATAAATTTATTTTAATATCAATTTAATTTTTTTTTTTTGGTTTTAGTTATCAATGTGATTTCTTATTAAGTTTAGTTATAATTATTTTGATTTTCTTATAGATTAGAATGTATTTTCCGAAATTTTAATTAATTAACTCAGATATTGTTAAACTTATACAGAAAAAGTTTTTAGGAGATAATAAATTGGCGCAAGAGCAATTTTTTAAAGAAATTTCGGATGCTATTGTAAATTTAGAGAAGGAAAAAGCCGTCGAATTAGCAAAGAGGGCAGTAAATGAAAATATGAATTTACTCGATGTAATTGAAAAAGGGTATGGGGATGGAATCAGAAGAATTGGAGATCTATGGGAAGAAGGAGAATTCTTCTTGCCCGAGTTGATGCTTGGCGGCACTATTATGCAAGAATCTATGGACGTTCTCTTACCAAAGTTAAAAAGTAGCGGGGAAAATATAGCGTTAGGAACAGTAGTAATAGCAACAATAGAAGGGGACATTCATTCCATTGGAAAGACTATTGTAGGTACGATGTTGAGCGCTAATGGTTTTGAAGTTTACGACTTAGGCGCTGACGTTCCCGCTGAGCAAATAATTGATACTGCTATAGAAAAGAATGCGGATGTTATTGGTGTTTCTGCGTTACTTACTACCACGATGTTTGGTCAAAAAAAAATTATAGATATTTTAGAGAATAAGGGAATTCGCAATAAGTTTAAAGTTATCATTGGAGGGGCTCCCGTTACCAAATCGTGGACCGAAGAGTGTAAAGCAGACGGATTTGCGGGTAGCGCTGTAGAAGCTGTCAAATTAGTTAAAGAATTATTGAATAAATAAATAAGATTTACTCAAGTTAAACAATATGAAATTTCACGATTGGTTAAAGGATGATTCCAAAGTCGTATTATTCGATGGAGGAATGGGGTCAGAAATATTCAAGCGTGGTATTAAACCTGGAAAGCTCCCTGATATGTTGAATATCGAAAACTCCGGCATTATATATGAAATACATAAAGAGTATTATGATGCAGGAGCAGATATGTGCCAGTCTAACACTTTTGGAGCAAGTTTTTTAAATTTACAAACTTATAAAGTCGAGAATCAAATTAAAGAAATTAATGAGCAAGCATTAGAAAACATCAAAAAGGCTTGTCCTCCCAATCGTTTAATCGTAGCTGATATTGGCCCATCTGGTAAATTTCGACCACCCGTAGGTGATGCTGCGCCAGATCAATGGGTATCGAGTTTTACAAAACAAGCAAATCATTTAGAAAATGGAGTGGATCTCTGGCATATCGAAACAATGTCAGATATTGAAGAAATGTCCGCAGCAATCGAAGCGATAAGGAGTATATCAAAAAAACCCATAATCAGTTCTATGACCTATAAAAAAACAAAGAGAGGGTTTTATACTATAATGGGCGATTCATTGGAAAAATGCGTGCGTATACAAGAAAATGCTGGTGTCGAAGTTATAGGCGCAAACTGTACTCTAGGGTCTGATGAGATGGTAGATTTAATAAAAGAACTAAAAAACCTTACTGATAGACCGATATCTGCAAAACCGAATGCTGGACAACCAAGAATCGATAGTAATAATAGAGCATATTACGATCAACCCATAAAGGATTTTGTTAGCGATATTAGCCAGATAATTCAATTGGGCGCTAAAGTCGTTGGTGGATGCTGCGGAACATCTCCAGATACGATACGTGAAATTAGAAAAGTTATTGATTCATTATAGAAATTAATATTAGAGTGTGACCATAAAAATGGGAATATTAAGACCAAAAATACAAGTTTTAGACGAAGAACATAAAAATAAGATATATACTGAAGCTAAAGAAATATTAGAAAATTTAGGCATCTTTTTAGAAAATGAAGATGCTCAAGAATTATTTAACAAAGAGGGAGTAGCTCATGATGGCTCTCGATATTTTATCCCTTCTGATTTAGTGGAAAAGTGCCTCAGAACGGTTCCAAACGAGATTAAGTTATTTGATAGAGAAGGAAAAGAGCATATTACTTTAGCAAACGATAATGTTCATTTCGATCCTGGTTCAGCAGCAATCTTATACTTCGACGAAGCAACTGGAGAAATTAGAAACGCTGTTAAGGAAGACTTTGTACGTTTTTCTAAAGTAGTTGAACATTTAAAGTATATTGAGGCACAGAGTACTGCTTTAGTTTATCAGGATGTACCAAAAGAAGCCCAAGATTGGCATAGATTGTTTATAGCATTAACAAATTGCTATAAACCAGTTGTAACAGGAACATTCCGTAAAGAAAGTTTTTCAATTATGAAGGAACTTTTGTTAAATTGTAGACTCTCTGAAGATGATTTAGCGAGGAAACCATTAGCTATTTTTGATGCTTGTCCAAGTCCTCCTTTAAAATGGTCAGATCTCACCACTCAATCTCTTATAGATGCTGCAGTGAGCATGATACCTTCTGAATTCGTGTCTATGCCATTAGC
>JAUWDN010000293.1 GCA_030608765.1 Promethearchaeota archaeon | reverse complement strand
TAAACTTTGCTCTAAACCTCTTTAAAATAATAAAATTAAAATACCAACTAGACAGTATAAAATCACTCTATTGGTGGAAAAAATGGAACTTCAAGAAATCTTAAACCAAATCCCAAACTATAAAGAATTCATGACAATTGCAGAACTGGATGATTCTAGCAAAAAATTAGCACAATCTTTTAACCATGTAGAGTTGATGGAAATTGGCAAATCACGAGGAGGACGTACGATATATTGCATAAAAATAGGAGAGGGAAAAGAAAATGCACTTCTTTTTGCATTCCCGCATCCTAATGAGCCAATGGGGAGCATAAGTTTAGAATTTTTATCTCAATTCTTAGCAAAAAATCCCGAATTTACCAAGAAAACCGGTTATACCTGGTATTTAATTAAAGCAATTGATATTGATGGTGCGATCCTTAACGAAGGATGGTTTAAAGGAAAATTTACCCCCTTAAAATACGCAAAGAATTACTATCGACCCGCGCCCGCTGAACAAATTGAATGGTCATTTCCAGCCAACTATAAAAAACTCAAATTCGAAACTCCAGTACCAGCCACGCAGGCTTTAATGAATTTGATTCAAAAAATAAAGCCTAAATTTATGTATAGTCTTCACAATTCGGGTTTTGGTGGAGTATATTTCTATATTTCTTATGGTATAGGAAACTTATATGATGATCTCGTTAACCTTGTTAAGAGAGAACAATTACCGTTACATTTAGGAGAGCCTGAAACTCCTTATATAAAGAAATTACATGATGGAATTTTCCGAATGGTTGGAGTCGAAGAACAATACGATTATCTTGAATCAAAAGGTATTGAAAATCCTCAAGAATTTATAGAAAGTGGAGCATCGTCCTATGATTACCTTAAACGTGTTACGAGCGAAGAAAACTTTACTTTAGTTTGTGAAATGCCTTATTTTTACAACAACTCCATAGGAGATATGTCTTTAACTGAGTTTGAAAGAAGAGAGTTGCGTTTGCAAACATTAGAATACGAGAGAGAAATCGCGAAAGAAATGAAGAGAAATTTTAGGCACATAAAAAAATTCTGTGATAAATCTACGCGGATGTATACTGCATTGGAGGGCTATCTTAGAATAATACGTCCCTCGATTGAATTGGATTTTAATGTTACAAAAACCTCCCCAGAGTATGATGGGAAAGCAACTGTTTCTCAAGCATTTGATTTAAATTTTTCAATTAGATATGGTATTTTGTTAACTATATCAATGGTTGTAAGATTGTGTGAAGAAGCTATTTCACTTCACCCAGAAAAAGAAGTTGAGATTGTTAAAATTAGAAACGATTTAGAGAAATGGATTGAACAGAAAATCAGTGATTTATTAAGTACCATCAAATTTGAAGTTATTCCAATTCAGAAATTAGTCCGAGTTCAAATCGGAAGTGCTTTTATCACATTGAAAAATCTATCAAAAAAATAGACCAAAAATTAGCTTTCTGAACTCTTGAAAAGAAAGTTATGTATACATACCTTCAGGAGGAGGTTTAACATATGGAGCTCTATAGTAGTTCGCGTATATTTGTCTTAAAATTTCTCTATACCTCATCGAATTGTATCGCCAGAAAACATCGCTTAAATCAATATTTTGAGGATTATATCCCGCTTGATCGTAGATTTTTCGCCTTACGGGGTCAATTAGTGTATCATATGCTTCATGTAATTTGATAAATTTCTCTTTAGCTTTGGGATCTGTCTTGTTAAGATCTGGATGATATTTTTTCGCTAATCTCCGATAAGCCAGCTTAATCTCTTCTTCAGAGGCGTCTTTTTCGACTTCGAGGATTTTATAATAATCTTTATCTTTATCCATTTTTTTTATTTTTCTTTCTTTCGTATATGAAGAAAATGAGGAAATATAAACTTTAGTTCGAGTTAATATTGAATTTTCTTCGGTATAATCTTAAATTTAAAGGTAAGTTCACATATTTTTTTTTAAAAAATTAATCAATAAGGTTTAGGGATTAACTTAAATAAAATGAGAAAAAAAGATTAATCGTGAGTCTTTGACGCCGTTGAGCAACGGAATTCTCAATAAGCCCCCACATACGTGTTTTAGCCTATTTCATTGACGTCATTATACTTTATCTATTTCAATCTGTTCGACTTTTTTCGATATCCTTACAAGTTCAACTTCTTTGTTATCAATTGTACCAACAATCCAATTAGAAATGCCTTGACTGGAGAGAGTGTTAGAAAAATCTTCTACCTTACTCGGATCGACAGCTAATAGCATACCACCAGCCGTTTCAGAGCACAAACAATCAGTAAAAGCGTATCCTAATTCTTCGGAAAGATTTTTAGATAGGTTAATTGAAGGAACAGTTTCAATAATCGCTGATAATCCAGAATTTTGAAGCATCTCCTTTAAATGGCCAGATAAGCCAAAGCCTGTTACATCTGTCATAGCGTGAATGAACGAGAAATCGGGATAAGTATAAATTGTTTTTACTACGCCTTGATTGGATGTAGTCATAAGATTTATTGCTAACTCAATCGAATCGTTGAGCTCATTTGATGAATATCCTTCCAGCATATCCGGAAAATCTTTTTGTAACCTATACGCTGCCATAATTGGTTGTAATCCGATAGGTTTTGTTAAGATCAGTTTGTCACCTTTTTTCACACCGTGTTTTCTGATTAATTTGTTCTTATTTACAAAACCAGACGCTTCTCCACCAATAAGAGGCCACTCGCTATAAATCGTATGACCTCCCACCACTTTGGAATTTATTTTTTGTTCCATAAAC
>JAUWDN010000240.1 GCA_030608765.1 Promethearchaeota archaeon | reverse complement strand
TGTGGAATAATTGCTAATTTCATAATAGGTATCGAGTA
This sequence comes from Promethearchaeota archaeon, assembly GCA_030608765.1. Next base: position 3,414 of record JAUWDN010000240.1, on the reverse strand, counting down.
TAGATAATGAGCTGCTGCATCTATAAACCAAAAAACTGCATACAACAACCACATCGTAGAAAATAGAAAAATGAGCCGATTCTTTCTCCTAACTGCGTAAAAGAAATTAAGAATGCCACCAATTGCCATTAAAATCCCCATTATTGAAGTTGTTGATACTAACATAAAATTATCGAAGTTATCCACTGTTTATCCTCACCTACTTTTTTTTAACATGTAACACAATAGCGAAATTAGATAAAAAACCTCAGTGTTCATTTTTTTTTATCGAGTTTTGAAAGGATTTCACATAAATTATTTCTTCTCTATAAATTAATATTATTCTAGTTTGATTTATAATTTTATTCCTTTTCAGTAGATAAATATGTTTAATTGTTGAAATCTGATAGTTTCCAAATAAAAAGTTAAAGGTTTTTGATAATATTCTGATCGATATAATCTAACACTAGTCCAAAACTCCAATTTAAGTTCACTGAGTGAAACTAAATATAGATTGCAAACACAATTAGTTTTAATGAACTAAAAACAAATGAGGGCGAAATATAATAACTCAGATTAATGAAGAAGCAGCAGAAAACAAAAAGAGTATTTTAATAGAAAATTTATTTCAAAAGGTGGGGCTAATAGAGGATGAGGGCGAAACCACCTTAACAAAGTTACGAATTTCATAAAAAACCAAAAAAGAAAGATAAAAATATAAAAATCAAAAAAAAAGGAGATGATGTAAAATGGCAGTTATAAAAGAAGAGATTATTTCTATATTGAGAGAACTCCCTGACGATGCTACTTTGGTGGAAATAGAGAGAGCAATTATCGTTAGTAGCTTTCCATCGGCATTACAACATTCAAAAAAAGTTGAAAAACAGATACTGAAATTTGAAAAACTCAACCGAGAATTGAGTAAGCTTATCAAGAAAACCGAATTGAATCCAAAATACCTTCAAGAAGTAATTCCTATACAAAACGTAAGGAATTCGTTCTATATAGAAAGAGATTTTTATACTCGCTAAATAATCGTTTAATTTTTACCTTTTTTTTTCCATTCTAATTTTATTAAAGCAAGAATTCTAAGTTTGAAATTTTTCCGAAACGATATTAAATATTTGCTTATTCTATAAACTTGGATTGAAAGGTTAGAGAATAATGAATAGTGAAGAAAAAATAATTTGGAAAAAATGTAATAATTGTGGGTTATTACAGCATTCTTCTCATCTTAGATGCTTAAAGTGTAAGCATGAGAAGTTTGATAGCATTGCGGCATCTGGTAGTGCCAAATTATTGACTTATACGATCTTAGAAGCACCTCCCGTTGAATTTCGAGACAAATCCCGATATGCTCTTGGCGTTCTTGAGTTCAAAAATGGAGTTAAAGCTCTTGGACAAATTACTCCATATGATCATTTAAAAGTTGGTATGATAATGAAACCAGTTTACAAAAAAATTTGTAATAATTTAGATGGCAAGGAAGTATACGGTTATGCTTTCGAACCAATTTAGAAGTATAATGAATAGGTAGATGAAAATATGTTCTCTAGAGAGGAATTGGAAAAAATTGAAAAAAAATGGAAAGAATGGGAAGATAATATATTAGATAAATTCGTTCAACGAGGAGAAAGAAAGGAGATATTTGAAACTCCTTCAAATATTCCTTTAAAACATGTATATGGACCTGCAGATATTAAGGATCTAAACTACTTGGAAGACCTTGGATTTCCAGGGACCTCTCCGTTTACGCGAGGTGTATATCCAAACATGTATCGTGGAAAATTATGGACAATGAGACAATATGGGGGTTTTGCTGATGCAACAAAAACGAATGAGAGATTCAAATATTTAATTTCCCAAGGCCAGAATGGGCTTTCTATTGCGTTCGATTTACCAACACAGATAGGGTATAATAGTGACAATAAAATTTGTTTAGGAGAAGTAGGAAGAGTGGGGGTAACTGTTAACTCTTTGAAAGATTTTGAGCAAGTATTCGAAGGGATTCCTTTAGATAAGGTTTCAACAAGCATGACGATAAACGCTCCTACTTCTGTTTTATTAGCAATGTATATTGTTGTAGGTGAGAAACAAGGAGTTATTCCCGAACAATTAACTGGTACAGTTCAAAATGATATCTTAAAAGAATATATTGCGAGAGGGACTTATATTTTTCCGCCGAAACCATCATTAAGATTAGTCGCAGATGTAATTGAATACTGTTCAAAAAATCTACCTCGTTTTAATACAATCAGTATAAGTGGATATCATATGCGGGAGGCGGGGTGTAATGCCGTCCAAGAAATCGCTTTCACGATAGCAGATGGCGTCGCGTATGTAGAAGAAGTGCTTACCAGGGGATTAGATGTTGATGATTTCGCCCCTCGCTTATCTTTCTTTTTTACTACACACAATAATTTTTTTGAAGAAATTGCTAAATTAAGAGCAGTTAGAAGACTGTGGGCAAGGATTATGAAAGATAGATTCCATGCTAAGAATCCAAATTCGATGAGATTACGATTCCACACGCAAACCGCTGGAGTTACTCTCACAGCTCAACAACCTAATGTCAATATTATTCGAGTAACTCTTCAAGCACTCGCTGCCATACTTGGTGGAACTCAATCTCTCCATACCTGCGGAGCAGATGAGGCTTTAGCAATCCCAACAGAAGATTCTGTAAGATTGTCATTACGTACTCAACAAGTACTTGCTTCCGAGTCTGGAGTTACTGATGTTGCCGATCCACTAGGGGGGTCATATTATATTGAGTACTTAACTTCCAAATTAGAAGAAAAAGCTTTAGAATACATTGAAAGAATAGATAAGATGGGAGGGATATCTAACGCAATTGAGAAGGGATATATTCAAAACGAAATACAAAACAATGCTTATCAGGACCAAAAACGCATAGATAAGGGAATAACTCAAGTAATAGGAGTTAATACTTATTGTACGGAAGAAGAGTGTAAAATTAATACGTTTAAACACGATATTGACGAAGAACATAAAATTATTTCTTCCCTCAGTGAATTAAAAAAGAGTAGAAATGAAAATCAAGTAAAGGCAAAATTAGCTGGATTAAAAGAAGTAGCTAAAACTTCTAAAAATATCATGCCTATCATGATTGAAGTAGTTAAAACTTACGCTACTATAGAAGAAATTTGCGGCGTATTAAGAGAAGTTTTTGGTGAATATAGAAGTTCTCAAATATTTTAGATGTTTCATTACAAATTTTCTAGTTTTTTTTTATAATTGCTAATTTTAGGTAGTAGAGGTATAAATTCAAGTGGATCACCAAACACTGGTACTCTCCTTTTTGCTAAAATCCTAGAAATCCGATAACTCTCGTCGGGGCGATGAGCTCTCTCTATAATGGGAATTAATGGTTTTTTGTATTTATGCCCCAAACTTAAAGCTTGTAGGATATTC
>JAUWDN010000270.1 GCA_030608765.1 Promethearchaeota archaeon | reverse complement strand
TCAGTAAATTTGATTTTAGAAATGGCCTCGTTATCTTGAAGTAGAATCAATAATTTTTCAACAATTTTTTCGTCCTTACTCATTTTTTCAAATTCTTCAATTCCTATTATCGTTCCCGAGATAGTCTTTCCTCCAGTTATGGTAAGCCTAATATTTGCCCCTTTTATTTGAGTTATTAATGAGGAAAAAGAGTTTCTGTCAGGAATATTTAACATGATAGATTTCAAGAGTTGAGAAGTGTCTAAAGCAGCATCGTAGGAGATCGAGCTTATATACCCTTTTTCGCTGGTATCTAAAACAAAAAGTGATTTAAGTACATCGTCCATTTCGTCAATTTTAAATTCTAACTCAAAAGTATTCGTTCCTTTAATTTTTCCTTCGAGAATGTAATAGGAAACTCCGTGCTTGAAAATTACGACTTTTTTAACATTTAATTTCGACATAAAGATAATATATCGATATACAAATTTAAATTTTGATTCTTGTTTAAAAAAAAAGAAAGAGTGGTAAAGTGAAAAATAAAAAAATATATTAGAGACTTTCTTTAATTATTTCGAGAGTATCTTCTTCCATAGTTTCTTTGGGATGTTCTTTAATCAGACCGAGGTATTCACCAGTTTTGTTAAAGAAATAGAATGTTGGAATCGCTTCTAACTCAAACTTAGGATTTACTGCTTCCGGGGGAGACCTTGTTTTATGCCATAGAGTTTCTCCTGGTCTATGTAAAGCATTAACCATTATACCATACAAGATGCGGAGTTCTACATCGTTGGTTTTCATCCGTTTTCTAAGTTTAATCATGCGTGGTACGTTTTTGTGGCAATCTGGGCACCAATCAGCCCCAAAAGCAATTATTTTTAGCTGTTCATTCTTACTTTTCAAAAATGCTTTAATTTCTTTTAATATATCAGCTTTTGGTTCGTAAACTTTATAGTTGTACTTTATTTTCTCTCCGAATTCTCTTAGGTAGTCATCAGGCGACATCGTAGGAGATACAAGATCGGTCCACTTTATATCTAGATCTTTCTTCATATTTACTAAATATTTTTTTTCTTTAAAAAAAGTTGTATTAATGATTTATAAAAGTAATCAGAAGGGGTTCTGATAGATAATTGAGGGATTTTTAGTAATTTTGTTAAATCTTCTTTTTTTTATTTATAAAGTTTAAGAGTAAAAAAGATAAACTATTGATTGATATTAAGGAGATTTTTTAAGAGAAAAAGGGCGCCCTCCTTATCTAAAGGATCGTTATTGTTACCGCATTTAGGACTCATAATACAGGCAGGACAACCATTGTCAGATTTACAGCTACATGATTCAACTAATTTTAAGGCTATATTTAATAATTCAATTAAATTATAGAAGAGCTGCTCGGATATACCTATACCGCCTTTAAAAGCATCGTAAATGTATATGACAGGTTGTTGTTTAACTGGATCAAAATCGATAGAGACGCCCCCTAAATCCCATCGTGATATTTGAGCTAATGCTGGGGCCATTGCGATCATAGCATGTTCAACTGCGTGAATACTGCCTCCTAAATTGAACCCTTTCAATTCTAACTCTTTTTGGTATTCAAAAGGGACACCAAACCAAACAGCCTGAGTCTCAAACTCAATAATTGGAATGTTATCTAAGGGATGCCGAGATAAAGTTTCTTGTGAAAATGTATCTATAACTTTATAAGAGTAGTACTCGTGCTCAACTTTTACTTTGCCAAAGAATTTCTCAATTATGTTATTTTGCCCCGTACCATCTTGCAATTGAATTTCAAGGGGAAATATATCCGTATGTTTGAGCGATTGAGTATAAAATTCAACATTAGTTCTAGATAAATACACAATTTTTTCATCGAGATCTAAGTCTTGTACCATATAGGTTTCAGCTTCATAAAGATATATAGCTCCTGGATGTAAATCTCGAAAAACATAACTTTCGTCTTCAACGGTTAGAAGTTGTTCCTTACCACTCTGTCTAAGAATTACTTTATAACTCCTTGAGGAAAGTGCGTTCAATCCATACTTCTCGTTAGGAAAAAATTCCCCTTTCCAATAATATTTGTCCATCCTTTTCATCAACAATGATTCAGAAACTAAATTATCGATACAATTTTCAAATATCTTCTTTTCCTCAATTCCAAATTTCTTATATTCATCACTGCTTATAGGAATTTCTTTTGCCGCACAACATAAGTGATTTTTTAAAATGTATTTATTTTTAAGAGTTATTAGTATTTCTTCTTGAATATTTCCAAATAATTGGTCATGATTATGGACATAAAACAAATCTAAAGGGTTTTGCATTGGTATAAAAGTTGAAATTGATAAGTCAGAGCCTCTTCCAGAACGACCAATCTGTTGTTTGAAGCTCGATATAGTTCCAGGAAAGCCAGAACTAATTGTAGCATCTAAAGAACCTATATCTATTCCTAATTCTAGAGCATTTGTGGAACTAACCCCCAGAATTCTCTTATTTTTAAAATCTTCTTCAATTTCTCTTCTTTTTTTCTTACTTATACCCGCTCTATAGCTATGTATTTTGTCTTTTAGCAGCGGAAGTGCTTTCCTTGTCCAAATGGCTTGTAATTCGGCCATTTTCCTTGAAAGCGTAAATGTTAAAGTCTGTATACCTTTCTTGTATTTTAAGTGAGTGATAAATAAGTTCTTAGTTTCTTGATGAGCCGATCTATATTTTCCTGAAACCTTATCGTAAGGTAAATCCCATAGTATCACTTTCTTTGCTCCCGATGGGGAATCGTCTTTGTCTATAACTACAAATTCTTCACCAACTAACTTTTCACAGAATTCTTTTGCGTTAGCAATTGTGGCACTGGATAATATCCAAATTGGTTTTACTTCAAATACATCGAGAATTCGTTTCAATCGTCTTAATAATAACGCAAAATTAGATCCAAATATACCCCTGTATATATGAATTTCATCTAGTACGATATATTTTAAATTACTACAAACCCTTCGCCATTTTTGCTTGAACCATGGTAAATAGAAGTGTAAACCGTAGGGATTAGTGATGATTATGTTAGCATTGGATAAAATTCGCCTTTTTTCATCTGGGGTAGTATCTCCATCGTAGACGCCAATGCGGTTTTCTTTAAT
>JAUWDN010000061.1 GCA_030608765.1 Promethearchaeota archaeon | reverse complement strand
ATTTCTTCAATTTTATTTTGGGTTGTTTTCAAATCAGTCTTCAATTGACTAACTCGTTTTTCGTAAGATTTCTTATCCATTTGTTTTGAAGCGTATTTCTTTTCTATAAAATCTATCAAATTCTTAACCGAACTCAATTTTGCTTCTAATGCTTTTTTTTGAGCTAACAAATCTTTCTTTTTAGCTTTCTTACCAGATTTCGGTTTTGGTAGGGGTTTTAATTTATCTGTGATGTCGAGTTTTGGTAATCCAATAAGATCATCGCTGTCTTTCGTCTTTAAGCTATCGGGTTTTGGTGGTAAATCAGATAGTTTTTCCGGGGGGGCTAATAACTCATCAAATCCATTATTAATTGATTTTTTAATCTGCTTTTGTGAAGACTTTCTAGTTTTTACTTGCTGTTTTTTCAATTCAGTAACATCTTTATCAGATGATATAGCAGTTTTAATTAGTTTATCAATAGTTGTTTTTATCGTGTCAATTTGGTTCTGAAATATTTTGAGTAATTCTACTAACTCGCTCTTCTTTGATATGTTCATAGAAAAATTGATATCTACTTTTTGCCTATGGTCTAAATCAGGGTGGGTCAGAGATGAAGAATAGTCTGACATTTGTTGGCCAACTAATCCCTCTTGAGGGATAATTTTCGGAATTGCACCACTAGAATGTAGATCCATTCTATAGTCAGAGATTAACCACGAAAAAATGTTAAATGCAAAATTGGGATGTTCATCGTTACTAAATCCACCCCCTACTCTATCTCTAAATATTTCATAACTTCCTATAGCACAAATTCTACCATTATCCGGCTCAGAAACACAGACCAATGCAGATGAGAATGGTTCAGAAGTCTCATTTGAAGAAACGGTTGAAATCGAATTTCCTAATACACTAAGTGAGCAACCAGATCTATAACAAATAGAACTAATACCATTTGTAATTGGATGTGGTGGTATGAATGCTGTAATTATGGGCATATTTTCCATTCCTAGATTATAAGTTTCATCTAAGACTTGATCGTTTTCAAAAACAATGCCAAAATTCTGACTAAGTTCACTTAAATTGCTATTTCTTCCTCTGTCTCCCCCAGCATGAGATAGAAGCAATAACCCGCCTCCATCTTGCCTAACCCAATTATCAATTTCAGTAATTTCCATAGAAGTAATTCTAGCAAAGTCTGGACAGACGAATACTAAGATATCAAAAGCTTTCAATGAATTTTGAGTAATTGGAGTTTCCAAGAAGTTATAACAGAGAAAGTCGTTTGAATTTAAGAAATCTCGTAATTCTGTGAGATTCTCGTCGATTTTACCTCTAGGTTTATGTGCTACATCAAACGCGATATTATATTTTGGCATGATATTTCAAAATCTCCTTATATTTAATATTATTTTTACTAAAAATATATTTTACGACATTAATTAAAATTTCTTAAAATTACCCAAATATCTTTTGTCAGTTAATAAGAAGAGTAATCAATAAATGCTTTTGTCTCCAATAATTAGGTTGTTCTTACTAATATTTTCAATTTTTACATTACTACCAATTATAGAGTTTTCAGAGATTACATTTTTCAAGTTAGCATTCGTTTCAATAACGCAATTTTCTAAGATACAGTTTTCTATTATGGAACCAGTTCCGATCGAGACATATGGTCCAACAACTGAATTAACAATTCTAGAATTTTCTCCAATATAAACAGGATTTTTTATAAACGACCTTTCAGAAGTAATACCTAACTTGTTAAAATCCTCAATTTTTATCGATCCTTGTTCTAACAGATACTTATTACCCCTTAAAACTTCGGATGGCCTTCCAAAATCTAAAATTCCCTTTTTAAGATTAACTGCTGCGATTTTAAACCCATTATTGATTAAATCTTGTAAACTCTCTGTTAAATAGATTTCTTTAGAGTTCTCAGTTCTTTTGTCTAAATAACCCTTTATGATATCAAAGAGGGCTTTAGTAGCGGAGTTTGAAAATGCATAAATACCTGCAATTGCTAAATTTGATATAAAATCTTTTGGTTTTTCAATTAATTTCTGAACAAGCGAATTTTTATCAACAACAACAACACCATATGAACTGGCATCTTCTTCCGGTACTTCCATTACAGTGATGATTCCATCTACATCAGATTCATAATATCGATACATCAAATAGGAATATTCCTCAATAGGTATCATATCAGCTAAGAAAATTAGCGACCCATCACGCTTATCCACTTCTTTACTAGTATGGCTAGTCTCTTCAAATCGCGTGTTTGCTAGATAGACAGCCTCACCTAAACCCCAGTAAAATGGTATATCATTGTTATATCCGCGAGGTACTTGTTCGATAAAAGTTAATTTAAATTTATCGCTATACTTTTGTTTGACGAATTCTGTTATCTGTCTTTTCTTATAGCCAACAATCAAAATTAACTCTGTTTTTGAGTCAAATGTGTCACTAAATTTATTGAGAATATGTTCTAATATAGTCTTTCCAGCAACATTTATGAATGTTTTAGGCTTATTTAACGTAAACGGGCGTAATCTCGACCCTATACCTGCACATGGACCTATAATTTTCATATTTTGATTCAAACCAATAATTAACAGTTTTTTATTATTTAATAAAATCTTGATTTATCCGATCCAAACAAGCGTTGTAGATAACCAAAGAGCAGATCTAATCCTCTTTCTTCTTTGATTGAACAAGGTATTAATTCAGAAGTGGACCCTAATTGACTGAATACATCTGATATTAGCATAGATAACTCTCTAATTAATCCACTTTCCCTTTCATTGGTGGAATCCTCTAATGCTTTAAAATCTTGGCTCCAATTGACTATCATTTCAATTTGTTCTTCGCTTAATAGGTCTACTTTGGATAATACATTAATTTGTGATATATTTCTAAACCTAAATTGTACCGAGGCAGCTAGAAGTAGCGTGGAGATAAAACCATTAGGTCTTAGGACAAAATTTGAATCAAAAAGGAAGGATACAGCTCTTTGAATCGATCCAAAACCTAAAGTACTTGCTATCAAAGGTCCCGTTTCTCTAAAAGCAAATAATTCAAGCTGCCCTGCAGTGTCTACAAATACCCAATCGGGATTAAATTCGTCAATTTCATACTTTAAGTCATCCAAAAAATTAACCATTAAATCAGATGCTAAGATCATAGCTCCGTTTGGTCCTAATCCATATTCATTCATTACTTCATCAAGAACAATAAAGTCCCTAATATCTATGTCTGGATTGTAAGGCATTAGTTTTACGCCGGGATCTAGATTTAAAGTTATTGCTGAGATTTCCGGATCTCTATTCGTAACATGATCCCTTAATAATCCCGTTAGAGTGCTTTTTCCACTGCCAGCTGTTCCAATAAAATAAACTAATAAAATTTATAAAAAACCTCCTTTGAGTTAACTATCCTCATTTATATCTAAATAATTGAAGATAATTAAAGATTTATAATGAAACTACCAACGATTATCATCTTTGGAAATTTGGAATAAGGTTTAAAAATTCTGTTTAAAAAATAGTGAGAAGACTATTTTGGTCCTTTTAACTGCTCTAATTTGATTTTTTCTTCTTGATGTTCTTTAAATCTTTTAATTTGATTATTAATTGCTTCTTCTTCTTTTTTCTTAAGTTCTTCATCGTTTAATAGAATTGACTGGAGTTCGCTCTCATCCATTGGTTTTAGAATATCTTTAATACTGAAACCTTTATTTTTCTCTGTGCTTTCTCTAAAAATTGTTTTCATTTCCTTTATTACTAATAGTTTAGATGAAGAACCCGAACTTTGTATTAGCGATTGCATTTCTGGTCTCTTAATTCTTTCAATACCCGGTCCAGGAATTCTCTGAGGAATACGAGAGGGTGGACCGTAAGAGATTGGATTAACAGAGATATTTTGTAAGGTCATAGCCAGGGTTGCTAGATGATGCTCGATGTTTTTTAGGGTTTTATTACTCTCATTCATCATTGAAATTACGGACTGATCCATTGGAATGCTTTCGACGCTACTTTTCTCGTAAATAACAGTTCTTTCTTCTTTCTTATTATTAAAATCGGTCTTAATTGCTTGAACTACCCTTTCTTGGGTTACTCTTTTTCTCAGATTTTTATTTGCGCTTAAATCTATGAATTGGAAACCAGCGTAGCAATCATCGTTTACCCAAATATCAGAAACATTGAATTTTTCTGAAAAAGTATACTCAATTCTCTGACCGGAGTATAAATAAATTGTCAATCTTAATATTTTAATCTGGATATCAATATATCCCTGAATCTCATCTAATTCTATAGAAAAACCTAAAAAATCATTTGAATGATAGATTTTTTTAATCGAAACTAACGATGGAGATTGCTTGTAGTAAATCTCTTGTTTGACTATTTTTGAAATTTCAAATTGGATATTTAACCGATTTATCTTTTCAGGAAGAAAAAGAACTTGCTCCTCATCATTTTTTTCGAATTCTAAAAAAAGTTTCTTTTGATCGTCCCAAAATACTTGGAACAATTCCATTTTGATTATAACCCGCGGTTTTTATCGTTAAATTTTCCAATTGAATTAATATGATTAAAATCTATTCTAACCTTTAATAAATTACGACTTTACCAAATTTATGATTTTTAAGACTAAGCTTATTCGTTAAATCGATTTTAATTAATTGTATGGTATTAAAATTAGATCACTTTAAGTTTAGATAAATAATATACCGGTTTATGCAGGGTAGACTTGAAGAATTCAATTTCTTCATTTGATTGTTCTCCTACATAGTTTTCTACATCAAGGACTAAAATTGCTTCTTGATTACTTAATTTTCGTAAGGCTATCTCTTGTAATTTATCCCATTCTTCAGTATTGAATTTATCTTTATTTAATAATCCATCAACTGAACAAATTCCAACAAGCTTATTATAAATAATTTGTAAAATTGACTCGATTTTAATAAAATAATCTCTAAATCGAATCGAGCCAACTAAAAAGATTTTAGTCTCTTTTATTTTTAAGAAGTCGTAATCTCGGAACTCATCCAAGAAATTCTTATTTAACCTTTCTTTTTTTATCATAATTGCATTAATGTTCATTCCTATATAATTCTCATATGAAATTAAATACTGTCTATTTAGCAGAGAATCTAGAATTTATGAGGAAGTTGGATTCAGAAATAATTGATCTTATATATATCGATCCACCTTTCTACAGCGGTGTCGATTATAAAGAATTTTCTGATTTATGGAATTCACTAGCAGATTATTTAGATTTTATGACACTAAGGATTAGAGAAATATATCGCGTTCTTAAGAAAACTGGTAGTTTTTACTTGCATTGCGATGCTAATGCAATTTTCGATTTGAAGCCGATATGTGACGAAATTTTTGGAAGAAACAACTTTCGAAGGGAAATTATATGGAATGTAGGGAGCGTTTCGGGTTTTAAAAGTCAAGTAAAAAGCTGGGTGCGTCAGCACGATACAATATTGTATTACACGAAATCAGAAAATTTCACATTTAATAAACAATATCTACCTTATCGAGAAGATTACATTAATAAAATGTTTAGATATCAAGACGAAGATGGGCGCCTCTACAGAAAACGAAGAGGAGGGAAGCAATATTTAGATGAAAGCCCCGGGACATTAGTTGGTGATGTTTGGAACGATATCTTTTCATATCAAACGATCACAAGATCAAAAGAATATCATGGTTACCCTACTGAAAAACCAGAAAAATTATTAAAAAGAATAATTTCAGCCTCATCTAACGAAGGAGATATCGTTGCTGATTTTTTCTGCGGGTCTGGAACAACTATATCCACCGCTGAAAAGTTAAGTAGAAAGTGGATTGGCGTAGATAATAATCCTAAAGCTATCGAATTGTGTAAAAAAAGGCTTAATCTTAACTTAAACACGTAAATACAAATGTTTTTATTCAATTTTATTCGTTTAAACATAAAATTAAACAACAATTGAAAAAAGTGGTAAAAATGGGAGAAAAATTCGCGTTATTTGCGTTTAATGGAGATCCTATGTGTTTTATTCACGTAGTATTGAACGCGTTAGATTTTGACAAAAGGGGATTTGAAGTAAAAGTAATCGTCGAAGGATCAGCTACAAAATTAGTGGGACAATTCGAAAATAAGGAGAATCCTTTCTATAAGCTTTATCAAGAATTAAAGGATTCAGGATTAATCGATTGTTTCTGCAAAGCGTGTTGTAATAAAATGGGGTCTTTAGATGAAGTGGAGAAGCTAGGCTTTCCCCTCTGCGACGAACTAATGGGGCATCCTAGTATGGCTAGCTATATTAAAAAAGGATTTACAATAATTACATTTTGATAGTTTAAAAAGATTCTGCTCCTAACGATAAATAGGCAAACCTAGCAACTGCAGCTAAAATTTGGCTATAGAAGATTAACGTCAAAATCCCAATTATTAGGAAAGAACAAAAGGTTATAAGAATAAAATAATCTAATTTTTTAATTTTTTTAGAAGTTCTTTTATAATGTTTAATTTTTTCGTACCTATAATAAAGAACAATTGAAGAAATTGCTATTGAAATGATTAAATTAAGGTAAATTAGGGATTTTACTATAGAAAAACCATACTTCCATACAATAATTCCATTTCTATTTACCTCTAAAATTATTCCGTTATAAGCACTACTAA
>JAUWDN010000108.1 GCA_030608765.1 Promethearchaeota archaeon | reverse complement strand
TTTAAAGCTTGTTTCTTCGCGAAAATTTGTTTCAAAAAGCGGTTTAACTAAAACAATTATATCTCCATCCTGTTTCAAATAATTCTTTATGTTAGGAAGAACTGATTTAAGGGAAGAGAAAGTTATATCTACAGTAACAATCTCTACTTTCGTGGGCAATACTTTCAATTTTCTAGCATCAACACCTAAGAGTTCAACTATTTTTTCGTCCTTACATTTTAGAGAAGGATGTAGTACTTCTTTCGCAGTGTCTACTACATAAACTTTTGCTGCTCCATTTTGTAACAAACAATCTGTAAAACCTCCAACTGAAGCACCGATGTCAACACATGTTTTCCCTCTAACAACAATCGAAAAACTGTTTAGAGCCGCTTCTAATTTAAGACCTCCTCTCCCAACATAAGGAAATTTTCTAGTTAATCTAATAGAAGAATTATTCTCGATCCTTTTACCGGGTTTAACTATGCTCCTCTCATTTACGATTACATAACCCTTTTTTATTAACCACTGTGCCTTGACTCTACTTTCTACTAATCTTCTCTCAACAAGAAGAATATCTAATCGTTCTTTCATATCTTTAATTTTAAATTACAGTAGTTTCAATTCTTTATAATGTGGAGAATTATATAATGTTTTATTGATGTGTTAAAAATGTGACTTTTAAATTCTTTAATTAAGAAATTAATTTAACATGTCTAATACTAAGGTTAATCATCTGTTTTTTAGTCAAATCATAAATATTAAAAAACAATTCTTTAATATCGAACTAAAACTATTAACATTCTTCTATGATATCACAAATATTTTTCCCGCATGCATAATTCGCATAAATAAATTTATTTTCTTTTTTGTAAAGTCAGGAGATTACTTAACAACAAAATTTTATTTAAGAAAATTACGACACTTAATGAAAAGTAAAAAGATTTTAATAATACATGAAGAACCAACATTAATTAGATTAATTTTCAGTTTTTTTGAGGATACATATATTCATAATGTAATGCTGATTGAAAGCCCAACTGGAGACATAATTGATGTACTATTTTTGTTTAATAAAGACAGAGCTATTGCTGTTGGAATTGATGGTAGCTATATAAAAGCTGTAAACTATATTTTTAAGAATTATGTAACTATTAATTATCCTTTTAATAAAATCAAAAGCTATCCGGTAGAAATAAGATGTAGTCTTACCACTGTATAGATTAGGGTGCGTTTCTTTCCTTCCTTCTAATATTATTTATTTTTTCTTCAATTTTACCGGCAGATTTAAAGCTCAATTTGCCTAGTGCTGCTTTTAACGAAGCTTTCCAGCCCAATATCTTATATATTAGCCTTAGAATCAAATTAAATATAAGGAAAGTTAATAAGGTGGCAATCCAAATTTGAATCAGGTTTAAGCTTTCGTAAAAGATAAAATATAAGAAATTATGCCCTAAATAGACTGTAAAGGAATAGTACGAGAAGTAAAAAAAAACACGGTAATTTTTCTTAGTCTTAAATACATTATATTCTTCTAAAATTATTAAAATCAGTAGTATCATCAAATTAATACCTAACGTGTATATTAACCAAGAAAAACTACTCCTAATAAGAAAATTTGGAAAACTAAATAATACACCAATTGAAATTAACAATAAACTTATAATGACTATAGGGATTAACATCTTTTCCTTAATCTCTCTCCTCCTTATTTCTATGATTTTATTATTATTTATTTCATTTATAACATCTCCAACGACAGTTCCAAAAAGAAAGAAAGGAAAAAATAATAAAAGTGGATCTTGGCTAAAATCGTTAAATAATATGTGGTATAATATTCCTTGAAGGTTTTCTTGATATTGAAATGGAACCAAAATATAATATATAAATTGGCCACCAAACCAGATAGAAAAACCAATTACAATTCTAGTCTTCTTTGAAACCTTAAACAAAGGCCAAATTATTAGTAATGAAAATGCAGCAGTCATTAAGACAAACCATGTCCAAATCCACGATAAATCGCTTATTGTAACAGCAATAGACAAGTTATAAATTATCGCTATTATTAATAGAAAAGATGCTCGAAGATAATAAGAGAGTTTTACCCTTGAATAACTTATATCTTTTACTACCTCAACTTTGTACATGCGGTTTCTATACGATAATGCCATACTCACGCCAGAAATAAATAAAAAACCAGAAGCTCCCATTGGATCAAAAATACTAAAAGTGAGACTTTCTAACCAAAAAAATTCAGGTTTAATCCACCAACCTATTAAATGACCGAGAAACATCCAACTCATGCATAACCCGCGAAATATATCAATACTTTTAAATCTTTGCATCTTCCTATTAACGAAAATTTAAGCAATTAATTATAAGATTATATCGTTTCTAACCTTTTTGCTAAAGCAGAGCTTAATCTACTTACTTGCACTTTGATTGAAAATTTGGGGCCATATTTATTATGAATTAACCGTAGAACAAGTCCAAAAACTAAGCAATAAAGTGTTACAAAAATCCAGAATTGAAGTATATATAATTGGTTGAGAAAGAAAAAATACGATATATTGTGGACAAGATATATTGTGAGTGAATAATAAGAATAATAGAATAGAAATTTGAGCCTTCTTTTATTAACGCGTAATTTAAAATCCTCAAATCCTAAGAATAGAGCTAGTAAAGTTAAATTAATGCCCATTGCGAATAGTATCCATATAAATGAAGTTCTCTCTAGTGATAGTCGAGAATCTAAAATTACACTTAAAATTATTAATGGTATTCCCAGCATTAAGGAAGGGATTGTTATCTTCTTTTTTAAGAGGAGTTTTCTCTCTTTTTGATGTTCTATTTTATATATGTCAAAAATAACTTCCCCTATAATTGTGCCAATTAAAATATAGCTAAAATAGTGAGGGAAAGGGATGACATCTATAGAGTTATAGAATAAATAATATATTATACCATTAACATTCATTTGCCCTTGGTAAGGTAGAAGATACATAAAAATGAAATAATTTAGAAACCATATTATTACAGCCATAACAAGCCTTACATATTTCGAAGCCTTTAATAGGGGCCATGTTATAAATAATGAGATTGACATGGTTAGTAACATAAACCATTTCCAAAGGTCTAAAGGGTTCATAAATTGTAGAGCCACAAACGAATTATACCCTAAAGCTACTATTAAAATGAATGTTGCTCTGAAAAGGTATTCTTTCTTTAAGATATCATAATTGAAATCATCCATTCTAGTGATTTTTATAAGGCTTTTTCTATAAGATAGTGTGATGCTAATACCTGCTAATAACAAAAATCCAGGCCCAAAAATCAGTTTTAAAATGGGTACAATCGCATTTGAAAACCAAATATCCTCTTCACGGAGCCACCAGTCACATAAATGCACCCAAACCATCGCAAGCATAATAAACCCGCGAAACGTATCTAAACTTTTTATTCTTTGCATCTCGTTTCAAAAATTATGTCAATTAAAGGTAATTTTTTTATGTATTGAGTTGATTAATAATGGAATTATATATATCTACTTTTTAAAAGTGTTAAATCCCTAAAATCTCACATTTTTAGCTGAATTCATTCAGCTACTCTGCTAAGAAAATTAATAATTTAATAATATAAATTTGAAAAAAAGATAAATTTTATCAAATTATGACTCAATATTAATTAACATTTTCATTGCGTTATTGAGAGCTAGATCGCCGTTTAAAACTTTCTCTACCACATCCTTCAAATCTGATAAATTATCATCATCATTTTCAGATTTCAATGCCTTTAATTTGCCAGTATTCAATTTTTTGCTTTGGATTTGTTCAAAAATGCTTTCATAATTATTACTAGTAACTAAAATCCCATTTCTAAATGCTAATACTAAAGCTGAAATTTCGTCTTTAGAAAATTTCCTACCTGCGTGATCTTCCGAGGATCTAATTTTAGATGAC
This sequence comes from Promethearchaeota archaeon, assembly GCA_030608765.1. Next base: position 1,593 of record JAUWDN010000108.1, on the reverse strand, counting down.
CTAAATTCATCAATCAAAAATACTCTTAAATTTTTTCTATTATGAAAGATACTGTAAATTTGTTTCACTAAATGGTATGTAATAGGAAGAACGCCTCTTCCTAATTTAAACTCTAGAAACATCATTTCTTGATTATCATCTTGGAAAGTTTCAAAATATTGTTTTATAATTGTAATTATTTCGTTTATTTCGAAACAACAATAAGAATTTAAATAATAATCATCTAAAAATATCATTAATCCAAATTTTTTGCCCGGATCTATAGAAAAAGTTAACCTAGAATAATATTTCTTATATCCAATCCTGAAGGCAGCAATTACTTTTATTAAATACTTTTTAAAATCATGACTTTTTGAATAAACAAGATAATTATCATGATTTCTTACTTTTAACCTATCTATATCTTCGGTGGTTGTAAGAATTATAGAAGATATAGTAGGAATTTTTGCGTCTAAATTTAAAATCTGAAATTCAATATTATGCTTATCTAGTTCATTCTTTAGTATATAGAAGAAATTCAAATCCTCAGTTAAGATATATAAAGGTTGATTTCTCAAATTAATAATATAAATTAAATAAACAATTAAAAATTTTTAATTATGCAATTTCCCCTAACTAAAGTAAACAAGTTCTTTAAATCCAATGATGCCAAAGAGGGAATTACTTCATTATGGGGCGACTTTGGTGTTGGAAAAACTACATTATCCCTTCAAACAGCTAATATGTATGCGTTAAATAAAAAAAAAGTGCTTTACATATACACAAAACCAAATCTTCCATTCAAAAAAATTCATGATGTGTTTGAAAACAATTTAGATGATGTTTTAGAAAATATTTTATTTATTCATACCACGAATTTTAACGATATATTCAGTTTTGTTTTTAATTTGGAGTTTGTCGTTCTTAATGATTTGAAAACTGGAGATGGTAAGTTCAATTTGATAGTTATAGACTCTATGACAGATTTATATCGACTAGAATTAAATCGTGAAAAGAAGGGAAAAAATTTCATACTGAATTATAAGTTAAATCAATTAATAGCTAATTTGGTTAATTTAAACCAAAAATATGATATTGATATTTTGATCATAAACGAACTTAGCAGAAGAACTCAAGAGGGACTTACTTATGAAGTGGAAAGCGGCAGCAATGTGATGCGATATTGGGTAAAAAATTCAATCAAAATTGAAAGAACAGAAGTAGCGAACAACCGTAAGTTTATTTTATATAGAGATAATGACGATTATTCGGTTATACTAAATTCAACGCTAACTATACGCGGTTTTGAATAAACAAAAAACTAAAAGATTATCAATTATAGCTCATTATTTAACTACGAGATATAACATTTAGAAACGCTAATTGAGTTGTTTAAATGAGCGAGAAAAGAGAAAATATAAAATTATCAAAATGGTTGGAAAATGATATTCCACATTCTTTTTCAGATAGAGACGAATTAATTGATATTATTGAAACAATTGCTGAAGCAACAATTCCCATCCGGGGATTATTAGAAAGGGGTATAACTTCACGCGAAATCGAACAAAGATTAGAAATTAAAAGTGTTAGTAAACAGACCATAAATTTATATGG
>JAUWDN010000155.1 GCA_030608765.1 Promethearchaeota archaeon | reverse complement strand
CCAGCTAAAGGGTGGGGAATAACACCTCCTACCGCAATCTTTAAATCTGCGTTATAATATGTTCTATTTACATCAATAGGCGTCCCTATCTTAGAATCTCCTAGATGTACAAGGTTCTCGTAAGGATGGTGATTTTCGATTTTAAACCTACTTACAATTTCTTTGCCTAGTTTTAATAAACAATCGTTTTTATTCATTGGTCTATGAGCACCAAGAGCAAATAAAATTGTGATTTGTTCTTCTGAGATATCAGCTTTTTCTAGTTCTTCAAAAACAAACGGAAGAATTTTAGATGATGGCGTCGTTCTTGTCATATCGTCTATAACGATTACTACGCTTTTTCTCCCCTGGGCAATAACAGATAAATTAGGAGTTCCTATTGGATTTAATATCCTTTTTCTAATATCTTCACTTGATAATTCTGGAGCGTCAGCATCTTTCATTTTACAAACGGAGACATCCCAGGAATCAGGGAACTCTAATTTTAAATAATGAGGGTCCCTCCAAGCGGCCCACGGAACTTTAAATTGTTTAACCATCCATATTCACTCCATTTGAAAGATTTACTTAATAAAAATAGTCTGTTTTATTCTTAATAAAATAACAATATTAAAACATCAATAATAACTCTAAAAATCCAAGTGATTATTTAACATTTTATACAATGAATATTAAAAAATCAAAATAAGAAAGTGAACCAAAAAAATAAGTATAGAATTTCTAAAGACGAGTATTTTATACAGATTGCTGAGCTTGTATCTAAAAGGAGTACTTGTATAAAGCGTAATGTGGGTTCAGTTTTAGTTAAGGATTCTCATATAGTATCGACTGGGTATAATGGAGCTCCTTCTGGATTTAAGCATTGCACTACAGAAACATGTGTGCGACAAAATTTAAAAAGTGGTGAAAAACCGGAATTATGTCGAGGGGTACATTCCGAAATTAATTGTATCATTCAAGCCGCTATTCACGGTACTTCAATAAAAGGTAATACAACTCTCTACACTACTCATTTTCCTTGTATGAGTTGCTTAAAATTAATTATTAACGCGGGAATTAAAAGGTTAGTATATAAAGAAGGATATAATATGGAAAATAAGGTAAAACAAGATTTGTTAAATGAATCCAAATTAATTGTCCAAAAATATTCCGGGAAATAATCCTTCTCTCAGGTTTATATCACAGAGAAATCTCATATATTGGAAACTTAATGAATACCAAATAATTAAAAGTTTCCACTATTTAATTTTAAGAAAAACCTTTAAGTTTCTTATATTTCTACTAGCTAATAAATTAACAATTGAGATTTCTGGTGAAAATGGAAAGTAATAAAAACCCTTTAATAATTATGAAGTTTGGGGGCTCTTGCTTACAAAATAGAGAATCCTATCTTCAGATTACAAACATTGTTAAAACATATATGAAATCTACAAGAGTGTTGATTGTCGTTTCTGCTATCAAAGGTATAACTAATAAATTAATAAACTTCTATGAAGAATCTTGTAGTGAAGAAAACAATTGTGATCTCCTTATTGAAGAAATATACAATATACATATTCAGCTTGTTGATGATATATTAGACAGGAAGCGGTTTGAATATGATGAAATAGTAGAATTTCTTCAAACTAATATTGAAGAATTAAAGCAACTTGGGCGACTTATTAAATTAATTCGTCCAAGTGCTGATATCTACGACTTGGTTGTATCATTTGGAGAAAAAATCAGTACTTTCCTTGTAAGTAAATATTTAACATCAAATGGATGTAAAACAAATCATATTTTCTCTGATAAAATTATAAGAACAGATGATAATTTTGGACGTGCGCTTCCTTTACTCAAAGAAACAGAAGTACTTGTAAAAGAAAAATTATATCCCCTTTTAAAATCAGATTTGAATAATCTAATTTGCGTAAGTGGATATTATGGATCTACGAAAGACAATAAGATTTCCACTTTAGGGAGAGGAGGCAGTGATTTATCAGCAGCTATACTGGCATATGCTTTACGCAATCAATTTCTTTGTAAAATCATATATTGGAAAGATGTAAAAGGCTTTTTGAATGCAGATCCAAAGGTTGCTAAAAAAACATCACTTATAAGAAACATATCTTATAAAGAAGCTAAAGAGTTAGCATTTTTTGGAACGAAAGTACTCCACCCTTTATGTCTTGATGTAAATGAGAAAGGAAATATCCCTTCTGAAGTAAGGAATTTCAACGAACCAGAATCAGAAGAATTTACTACAATTACTAAAGAAATTATTCAGAATGATGATGTTATAAAAGCTATTACCTCAATTGAGAATCTTTCTATGGTTACATTAGAAAGTGATACAATGGTTCCTCTATCCGGAACCGCGTCGAAATTATTTTCGCTTTTAGGCGAGAATAATATTAATATAATATTTATTTCACAGAGCTCATCAGAAAATAACATAACTTTTGGCATAGAATTAGAAGATTCAATGAAAGTAAGTTTTTTATTAAGAAATTCAGATTTTTTTGGTAAAAAGTGGTTTAGGATAAAAATAAATCACGAAATTTCCTTAGTGGCAGTTATTGGCATTGGAATCCTTTATACACCTGGTATAGCTGGCAAGGTTTTCACATCTTTAGGAGATAACAATATTAACATATTAGCAATTGCCCAAGGATCTTCGGAGTTGAACTTTACGGCTATAATCGACAGAGAAAATTGTAGGAAAGCCGTCAATGTACTATATGACGCTTTCATTACTCGGTAGTAAAAAAACGAAGAGATAAATTACTCTTCAAAAAATTTATGATTAAATATACTTTTAGCTAATTTTTCCCTAGTAATCTTTCTTTGTTCAGGTGAAATTTTGTTTTTTAACGCTTGATTACCAATTTCTTTTCCTATAATTACTTTTGGATTGTTAGACCAGTTTACATCTAATAATAAGCATAAATAATAAACAGTTGATTGAATAAATGCAATTAAATTACCTACATTATATTCGTCAAGGCGCTCGATTGAAATTTTTGCCGAGGGAACTCCTTGTTCTATTAATGCTTGAAAAGTAGCATCTGCTTGATAATTTACAACGGTTTGAGCTGTTTGTTTGTTTACATAACTTATTGAAGATTCTAAAATTAAATCTGGGTCTTCATTTGCTATAGTCCATAATACTGGAATTACAGCACCTTTTGTTCCCCCTAAGAGGTATTCTAATACGGAATGTTGGCACAAAGGAGCCGATTGATAAGTACCAATCAGTCCTTTTTCTTCTTTTCCAGTACTTTCTGAAATTTCTTGAACAAATAATCCTACGCTTCCTTCAAGGTTCAACGAATATGGCATAGAAAAGACAACCTTGAACCCTTTTTTATACAAATTATAAAGAAACACGGAAAAATTTAACGCGGGATTGTCATTAAAATTCATATATTTCATATAACCATTATTTAATCCTGTTAAGAAATCGTCCACATTAATACCTAACAGAAACGCAGGAAGAATTCCAACGTTAGAAATTGATCCCGCAAAACGACCAGAAAGATCCGGAACTTCGAGAATTGGGCACCCAATCTTCTCTAACATGCGATACATTGTACCTTTTGAAGAGAGCCCTAAAAAGTTATAATTATTTTTTAAAAAAGTTCCAATCGTAGAATTTACATCTAAAGTCTCTCCTCCCCTGGAAATTGGTATCACAACCGAATCTTCTGGGGTTGTCTCGTCAAGGCACTTTATCAGCTCCACAGCTCGAGAACTTGTTATTGGATATAAATTCTTCTTAGATAAATGTTTTAAAGCAAGTAGAGTCTGAATTGATCCCCCGGTTCCTAAAACTATCACATTTTTTATTTTATCGCCAAAAAAATCCTTAGATGTTTGCTGAATTTCACCCATATCGATATACGATTCAGTATCAGTAAAAAACGGTGGATCCCATTTACTTTTATTTGATAAAACAATTTTTTTCGATATCTCTAGTAAATTGGCATCAATTTTTGGATAATATTCAAAATTTAAAAATAAACTCATGCTTTAATCATCAATTGAAAATATTCTGGTTATAATAAGGTAATATTGTTTTATGTAAATATGAATTGTGCTAATCACATTGTAATTTACATTTATTAATAGGTTAATATTTTAGAAATCTAATAAATTAGGTGTCTATTCCTTTTAAAATAACTTTTACAATATTTATTCTATATAAATAAGAACTATAAAAATAACACTAATTTCAATAAAAATGTGATTAGTAATGGCTAAAGCAAGCGAAGTAAATAATGGAAGTCAATCTAGTATAGGAGAACCTTATTATTGCCTAGAATGCAAACGTAATCATACTAAGGGTAAGATTTACAAGGAGCATTTGAATTTTGCTAGAGTTGAATCGGAAATAGAAGATTCTATCGAAGTTGAATCTGATGAATTAGAAATAGAAGATTCTGATACTCTAGAAAAAGAAAGAGAAATAATTGAAGAAATGGATGAAGAAGAAATCCACAACGATATTGAAGAAGATGATTATGACGATGAGG
>JAUWDN010000060.1 GCA_030608765.1 Promethearchaeota archaeon | reverse complement strand
TTTAAAGGGTATCCAGTCCTTAAACATTCCTTTTTTATAATTTTATCTCATAATAGAAGAAAGCATTAAAATTATTATTCTTTTATATGAAAATTAATTGCTTGTAATTATTTTACTTTAAATGATCTGGGATAATTTGATGTTTTAGCAAATCATCGAGACTTTCTGCTTCTCTGATTTTATGAATTTTACCATTGTCGATTAAAATTTCGGAAGATCTGGGTCTAGAATTATAAGTACTACTCATAGTAAAACCATATGCGCCTACATCGAGAATAGCAAGTATATCCTTCTCATTTAATTTCTTCATTTCTCTATCATTACCAAGTATATCACCAGACTCGCAAATTGGTCCCGCAACATCGTAAGTTAAAGTTTTTTCTCTACCCTTTATATTACAAGGTATAATATGATGGTAAGAATTATATAATATTGGCCTTAACAAGGTATTAAATCCCGCATCTACTCCAGCAAACAATTTATACCCATTATTTTTAATAGTATTTATTTGCGTTAAAAGAATGCTTGACTCCGCCGTTAAATATCGACCGGGTTCAATTTTAAAAATAGGTTCACCGATGTTTTCTGATTTAACGAGATTTTTAAAGGGTTCTATAACTACCTCTCTGTATTTGTTCAAATCTAATGGTTCTTCTTCTGGGCGATAAGAAATTCCCAAACCACCACCAAAATCGATAAATTCAAACCCTATGTTAAGTTCTTCTATTATTTTCTTGATAATGCCAATAAATTTATTTGCTGGTTTCGCAAAATCGAGAGCGTTTATAACTCCCGAACCGATATGTTGATGAATTCCGAATTTCTTAAAACCAGCCTCTTTTGCTTTTCGATACGCTTCTATTGCTTGTTCTTCTAATATACCAAACTTTATGTCTTTTCCTGCTGTAATTGTGTGTTTATGGTGTCCTGCTCCAAATTCTGGATTTATTCTAAAAGAGATAGTTGATTTTTCCTTTCCAAGGCTCTCATGAATTCGCACTAAACGGTTTAATTGGCTTATACTGTCTAAATTGACTAATACATCGTTTTTTACAGCGAATTTAAAGTCAATATCTGTAAACATATTTCCCGTATAGATTATCTTATCTGAAGATATACCCGCTTTAAGGCAAATGTATACTTCTCCCATCGATGTACAGTCAAAAGAAGCTCCTTCTGAATCAAAAATCTTTAGATAAGACAGATTTGAATTCGCTTTAACCGCATAGTGTATTTGATTTTTTTTGTATTCGTGATTCAACATCTCTTTCAAGCTTCTGTAGCACTCACGAATCATTTGCTCGTTAACTACATAAATTGGCGTCCCGTAATTTCTAGCAAGATCAAGAGTATTTTGATCCGCAAAATATACTACACCGTCTCTATATTCTAAACCTTTTCTCTTCAACCAATCAGGATAATTCATAGTTTTTTACCTCAAATATGATAAATAACCTTCTTTTTAAAATAAAAATTAATGAGTTAATCGCAAAAATAAATCAAAATTCAACCCTTTCAATTATTCCATCAAACACTTTTTCAGCTGGGCCTTCCATAAAGATAGTTTTCCCATCGTAAGTAATTATCAAATCCCCCCCGTCATTATGGACTGTAACTGGAGTATTTTCACTAAATAATCCTAAAATAGTCCCTGCTACCACAGCTGCACACGTACCAGTTCCACACGAATTAGTTACGCCAACTCCTCTTTCAAAAACTCTCAGAATAGCTTCCTCTTTGGACAATACTTTTACAAATTCCACATTGGTTCTTTTTGGAAAAAGAATATTAGACTCGATTAAAGCCCCATACTTATTTAAATCATTGTCGTTAATGATATTTTTTGTAAAAATAATGGCGTGAGGGTTCCCTATTGATACTGCCGTAAATTTTAAAATCTTATCTAAAACTACTATTGATTCGTTGACGCACTGATTTACTGGACTTTCTAGATCGACTGGAATACTTTCACAATCGAGAATCGGAGTGCCCATATCAATTGTTACCGTTTTGACCTCATTATTAATAACAGTGAGCTTAGCAATTACTATTCCTTTAAGCGTCTCAATCTCAATTTTATCTTTTTTATAAATATCGTTTTCATATAGAAATTTCGCAAAACATCGGACCCCATTACCACACATCTCGCCTTGAGAACCGTCGGGATTAAACATTTTCATCCTCACTTCTGTTTTTTTTGGATGGCAAACAAATAAAATTCCATCAGCTCCAATAGAATAATGATGTGTACATAATAACTTTGCTAAATCTGATTTTTTATCGTCAGGAATTCCATATTTAAGATTATTTATTATTATATAATCGTTACCAAGACCATGGTACTTACCAAACTCTAAATTTTGTAGCATAATTTTATCCATTTTCAGCAAGCTCACACTTTTTTTCGTGTTTTAACTTTCAATAAAGCTTAATTTAGTTTAAACGTTATATCAAACTTAAAATTATTACCAAATCAACATTATGAAACGAAAGTATCTCGCGATTACACTTCTTACTTTAATGACTTTAATTCCAACTGTAAGTGTTTTTGGATTTGAGCATATAGATAACATAAACGATGGAATTTCCGTATATTTCTTAGTTCATTTAGAACCCGGCGAAAACATTGAAATAAATGTGACTCACAACGGCGACGGAAATTTTACCCTGTTTCTTTATGATAGCCGTCCTACTGAGTCCTTTATAAACATCGATAAAAGTCTTAATCCCAACATTTTCGATGTCGCAATAAATTACAGTTTAGATGATAATCCTTACATCAATTACACCGTATCAGAATCCAAAATTTATTACATCGAACTTATTCTGATTGAGAACGGACCGGATACCTTCTTTTTCTATTGTAATAATGACGAGTTAACGAGATATTATCTACCAATTATTCCCGGTTATCAAATAGGTTTGTTAATTCTAACCCTTATTTTAACCTCAAGCTTGATTATCTTATTTAAGAAGAAAATTATGAAGAAGAATTACTAATAACATAATTCTTAGTGTATTTTTTCTTTATCATTTTTATGTTATCATTCATATGTGACGAATTCCGAAATGAATACTATTTAAAGAATGACCGATTTCATAAATTTCACGAAATTTTTTTGTCTAAATCGCATAAAAACAACCTTTTGGGCGATCCTTGATCAATTTCCATCACATAATTTTAAATTAAATTCACCAATAGCCTATTTATAGAATTAATATAAAAAAGTAAAGTGACATAAAATTTCGTTTGATGAGATTAGTAAGAAGTTAGCCAAACTAATGAAAGAGATTGAAGAAGTAGAACTACAAGATGTAGACTTATTCGCAGAATATTTAGAGTTTCAGATGTTACCCGGTATTGTTCAGACTGCCGCACAAGCAGTTTTACCTGGAATTGGAAAAGCAGAATGGACTCCTACCAAATTTACTCTTGACTTGGAATTTCCCGGACAAATCGAAACGGTTGAGTTCAAAAGATCGAACGGAAAGAAAGCAGTAATTGGCGGAGAAAAGGTTCCCCCTTTTTACAACTTTCTTGGTCTTGACAAAAGAAATCCTAACCCTCCTTTAGTTACTTATGATGTTTTTGATATGGGCTCTAAAATGATGCTACCTAAACCTATTAAACTAGAATATAGTGAAGTTTTAGGAGATCCCGCAGAATGGGCAAAACTTGCTGTTAATAAATTTGGCGCAGAAAGTATCACTTTCCACTCTCTAGAAATCGATCCAGGAATGGGTGACGCGCCGGTTTCCCAAACAGTAAAATATTTAGAAGACATTTTGCAAGCGGTAGATGTCCCAGTCATTATTGGTTGCTCTGGAAATAAAGAAAAAGATGTGGAGATGTTTAAAGCAACTGCGGCTGCCACTGAAAGCGAGGTTTTGATGCTTTCTGCGGCAGATAAAGCTACATGGGAGGAAGTTATTCCATTAGCAGTTAAATACGACCACAACTGCTTACTCTGGACAAGTTTGGATTTAAACAATCAAATAAAGATGAATAAAGACGCTTTAGAATTGGGATTACCTAAAAACCGAATAGTAATGGACCCAACCTGCGCAACTCTCGGCTACGGAATGGAATACTCGTTCAGTATTTATCAAAGAATGCGTATAGCAGGTTTATTGGGAGAAACTGATTTAGCCTATCCAATTAGTGGTGGAACTACTAACGCATGGGGAGCTCGTGAAGCTTGGATGAGCGAAAAACAAGCACCTCAATGGGGTTTAAGGCAATACAGAGGGCCAATATGGGAAATCATTAACGCATTATCTTTAAGCTTAGTGGGTTTGGATCTAGCTATGATGTTCCATCCTATAGCAGCCAAGCACGTGAAAGATATAACCAAACAGTTCTTTGGAGAAATCCCGAAACATTTAGAAGATAAGGGCTATTACGATTGGGTTTCAGCAAGAATTAAGAAATAAAATTATTACTTTTTTTCTCAATTTTTTATTTTATATTTTTTAATAGCTTAATTCATTAAGAAGAAAAACTATAGTTTTTTAATTTTAATGTAATAATCTTCCCCTTCGATCTTGAACTCCAATACTTTATCTCCATGTTTTTCTATGTATCGTTTAATATTCTCACCAGATTCACTAAAATCACCTGTAACTTCTAAAATATCTCCAGCATCCATTTCATTTAACTTTTTTTTAGTTCTGGCAACTGGTAATGGACAGACCAACCCATCTAATTTTAGCTTATCATTATTGCTCATTTCTATAATTCACCATTTAGTTTTAACTGAATAAAATATTATCTGCTTCCACGCACATATCAACGAACCCTTTCATTGTTGTTTTTGAAATCCCCGTTATTAATTCTTCGTTATGTAAACCCCTTGCTTTCATACACACTCCACACGCTAACACCTTAGCCCCCTCTTCAATAACATCAGTCATCCATTTTCCAACATTATCATATGTGGATGGGTTTTGGTTTTTCATGCCCACAAAGATACCATCTTCGACTAAAAAGATGTTGATTTTATGTCCTTCTAATAAAGAGGTATAGGCAAATCGTAGCATGGTATAGGGTCTTTCGGAAGTATAAGCACCACTTCCAATTACAATCGTAAAAACTTTTATCTTATCTATCATGTTAGGTTAATTTGTATTTAATTAAAATCGATTAGTTATACCATTGAAATTAAAAAAGATTTATTAATTTTTTCGAAATAATTTATTTAATTTTTCGATAAATTATTTAACATTCGTAAAGTAATATTTAATTGGAAACACTTGATATTTCTATATTATAAAATTGAAAAAACGGATGAATATCGATGAATATCGAAAATCTAAGAAATTTCATTAAATTAGCACACTATAAAAGTTTCTCAGAATTAGCACACGATCTTCCCATTGCTCAAAGTACGTTGTCTCATCAGATATCCCAATTGGAGAAAGTTTTTGGTGTAATTTTGATAAATAGGAGCACAAAAAAGTTTGAAATAACTGAAGCGGGAACAATTTTGTTAGATTACGCGCAAAAAATTATAAATCAATTCGATGCGTGCGTAAAAGATTTATCAAAGTATAGTGATACTAAATTTGAAGATATAATCATTTCGGCTTCAACGACTCCTGGCTCTTATATCCTTCCAAGAGATATTGCTGCCTTCCGTGACAACAATCCAAATGTAAATTTCAAAATTGAGATTAATAATTCACTAAAATCGATAGAAAATATTGTTAAGGGTTTAGCAGATTTTGCCGGTATTGGCAGTTTTATAAATTACAGTAAGGATAATTTTGATATCATTAAAATTGGGGAGGATCAACTTAAATTTATCTGCTCTCCTAACCATAAATTATTAGAAAATGGTAAGAATATAATAAAATTTACCGATCTCGTTAAATACCCTTTTGTGTGGCGAGAAAAAGGCTCAGGAATGAGAAACGCGTTTGAACACCAATTTCCAGATTATAGAAAGTTAAAAATCAAACTAGAAATGAACGATAACGATTCTATAATTTCAGCAGTAAGCGAATCAAGTTATATTAGCATAATGAGTGAAATGATGGCAGGAAATGCAGAAAAAGCTGGTTTAATTAAGAGTTTAGATATTAAGGGGTTTACTCATATTGCAAAAAGAGAATTATTCTTTATTAAATCAAAAGAAAAAGAATTAAGTGAATTAAAGACTAGCTTTTGGGATTATATAAAAAAAAAATATGAAAATTAAGAAAGTAAATTTTTATTTAATTAGCCCTGTGTTATCGAAATTCAAAAAGTAGGAGATTTTTTCTTTCAAAGGATATATACCTTCTTTAAATAGTGTAAAAAGAAAGATAGCAATAAATATGATTGAACCCAATCCTGGGGCAAAATTTCCTACAATACCAAGAAAAGACGATTGCGCGTCAAAAGAAATTACCGTAAATATTAACGACGCAACCGCAACAATGATAGAAAGCAGGGATATTACAGCTGCCGTTTTCTTGCTAATATTTAGATGAAATGGGCCAATATCTAATCGAAAATGCTTAGGTTGCACAACTATTGATAAAACACTGTGATTTATAACAAGATCCTCGTATTCGATATAAACGTGCAAGTAACGCCTTTCACTCACCTTTTTTTCTTTTTTAGTTCTTTTCTTCTTCTTAACAGGTAGAACTGAAAAGATCATTACTGGTGGGTTGATTGCATCTTTTTT
>JAUWDN010000239.1 GCA_030608765.1 Promethearchaeota archaeon | reverse complement strand
GACAGACGCATCTAAATATTATAAAATTGATGATGGAAAATTAGTAAGGACCCATAGGATATGTCCTAAGTGTGGACCCTCGTTTTTCCTCGCTGATCACTATGATAGATCATCATGCGGGAAATGTGGATATACCGTATTTAAGAGAAAAGGTAAAAAGGGAGCTGCTACGGTTGCCCGAAGTAGAAGAACACCTCGAAAGCGGACAAAATCAACATAGAATTAATATTTTATTTCTCTCTTTTACAATTTTTTCCTTTAACTTAATATATTAGTAATGCTATATGCATTTAAGGCGAAATATATGAGTTCTAAAAACAAGCTTGCCCTTGGTATAGAGTCCACGGCACATACATGGAGTGTAGGAATAATTGATTTTAGTGGTAATGTTATTAGCCTTGTAAACGATATGTTTATTCCTGAAAAGGGTGGGCTCCATCCTGTATTAGTGAGAGAACAACACCTCAATAATTTTATGAGTGTAATAAATAGGGCTTTATCAGAAGCTTCTATATCAATAAGAGATATTGATTTAATCGCTTTCAGTAAAAGTCCCGGTTTAGGACCTATATTAAAGATTGGTGCCCAAGTCTCGAGGATGTTGAGTCAATTATTGGAGATCCCCATAGTCGGCGTTAATCACTGTATTGCTCACATAGAAGTCGGGAGATTAATGTGTGAAATTGAAGATCCGCTTACTTTATATGTTTCAGGGGGAAATACGATAGTGAGTGCGTACGAGTCTGGACGATATCAAATTTTCGGCGAAACTCTAGACATTCCTATTGGTAATCTAATTGATTCATTTGCTCGAGATGTTGGAATCCCTCATCCTGGGGGTCCAAAAGTAGAAAAACTGGCTTTTGATTCAACTAAATATCTATCGTTACCTTATGTAGTGAAGGGTATGGATTTATCATTTTCGGGACTCTATACAGCTACTAAAAGGTTAGTAGAATCTGAAGATTATGGGAAAAAATATAATCTGAGTGATGTGGCTAATTCTCTACAGGAAACTGCGTTTGCTATGCTCACTGAAGTTACCGAGAGAGCTTTAGCTCACACGGGAAAAAATGAAGTATTATTAACTGGAGGCGTAGCTGCTAATAAAAAATTACAGGAAATGATCAAATACATTAGTAAAGAACATGATGCTAGGTTTGAGGTTGTTCCCTTGAAATACGCGGGAGACAATGGCGCAATGATTGGGTGGACCGGAATTTTAAGATATAAAGCTACGGGCGGAAATCTCATATCAGACACAAAAATTAATCCCAAAGAAAGAATGGATCAAATTACCATTCCTTGGAGAAATGAGGGCGCTTAGAATAATGATAAATGAAATTTCTATGGAAAAACTCATTCATAAAGGTGCTGAAGCAAGCCTTATTTATGGTCATTGGTTTGGAAAAGAAGTTATATTTAAACAACGCCTTCCTAAAGGTTATCGTATAGAACAAATTGATAAAAAGCTAAGGATTAATAGAACTCTTAACGAAGCTAAGGCGTTAATTAGAGTTAAAAATTATGGCATAAATGTCCCTCAAGTTTATGAAATTGACTCCAAAAACTCAACGATCGTAATGAAGTATATTAAAGGCGAAAAATTAAAAGATGCTTTGAATACAATAGGTAAAGACAAAAAGGTGCGATATTTAAAAGAACTCGGTAGAAATATTGCTATCTTACACAAAAATGGACATGTTCACGGGGATATCACTACAAGCAATGTTATTATAACAGAAACTCAAGATATATTCATTATTGATTTTGGACTTCACAATTATTCTGATTCTATTGAAGATAAAAGCACTGATTTACATTTGTTTAAAAGAGTACTAATATCATCACATGGAAATGATTTTGCTATATGTTTTGATGCTTTTCTAGAAGGATATCGAGGAGGATATGGAATAGAAAAGCAAGATGAGTGTAAGAGAATCATAAAAAATATAATAATAATAGAAACTAGGGGTCGCTACGTAAAAAAGGAAGATCGGATAGAATAAAATTTTTTCAACCGCCCTTAAATTTATGACATTAATTGTTCATTTCATTGATAAAAACATCAAAATTATTTACATCTGACTTAGAACTCTTTAAATACTGCTATAATCAGAGAGATAATTTTATATACAAGTTTAACTTATAATTTATTATCAAAAAGTTGGAATTAGTTAAGGGTTAATAATATTAGATCATTTGTACTATTACTTGATCCACCTTTCTGAACCTATATTTGAAAATTAATAATCTTAGTGAGATTAAAATTGCCGAATCCTAAAAAAGAGAAGAAAAGAACAATGCGAAATATTACTATTAACATTCCTGATATATATGATGTAAATATTCAAAAACTTATTAAAATGAATGTTGTTCCTAGTCGTTCAGAAGCAATTAGAACCGCACTAAGAGAATATTTTCGCGCTGAATTTGAAAATTTGCGATTATTAGGATTTTTTGACGAGTAAAATCAAAAAAAAAATTAAAATTATTATCTCCGTTTTCGAATTTTTCTTGCTTCTCTTTCTACTTCTCTTAAGGTAACAATATCACTAATTTGTATGGGACCCTTAACATTTCTTGTTAAAATTCGGTTCTTATCTGGTCCTTCACGAATTCTTACCTTTATTTGGCTAATCTCGCCAGTTAAACCAGTTCTACCAACAATTTGAATGACTTCAGCGGGAATTGAATAATCGTGTACAGTTTTTCCTTTAGATTTATCTGTTTTTACTCTTACTAAGATCTTTCACCGTACTATTTTTTTAATGCTTCTATCTTCTTTAAAATATCTTCTAAAACGCTATCGTTCCCAGTGCCAACATTTTCTATTGCAATAGCAGAAGAAGCAACATTGATACGAGCTGAGTTTCCCAATTCTTTCTTTGTTGAAACATAGCAAAATGGAATCGCTTTTTCTTCGCAAAGTAATGGCACGTGGAATAATATTTCCGGTGGAGTTACATCTTCAGCCATTATAACAAGTTTTGCTAGTGTTCTTTCAATAGACTTGGTTACTTCGTTCATTCCTTTTCTAATTTTAGAATCCCGAGTCCCTGAGATTTTACTTAATGCATCCTTGATGTCATTTTTTAAAGCGTCAGGAATTTTAAATTTTACATAACTCATGTTTTTCTCTTTCCAATATATTTCTTTTAATATATTATCATAAATCATCGATTTTTAATGTGTTAATTAATACTGGATATAAAATAAAATTTTTGATTTGATAAAAAGAGCTAAATAGTAAAATTTTTTTAGAATACTTCTTTTACTTATCTATAATGATTATTCCGATAAGATGCTTTTCATGCGGTAAACTCATTGCTCATAGTTATAAACCATATTTAGAGCTATTGGAAAAAGGCGAAAAATCAGAAGACGCTTTTAAACAGTTAGGTCTTGAACGTTTCTGTTGTCAGAGAATGATCGTGAGCCATGTAGATTTGATA
>JAUWDN010000144.1 GCA_030608765.1 Promethearchaeota archaeon | reverse complement strand
AATTTTACATTTTCTTTTACTTTATCGCAATTCATTTTAGGTAACCCTCAGAAATTCGATTAGAAGCAATCTATTTAGATGATCTTATATTATAAATGCTATGAAACTAGAGTATTACTATTTTAAAAAATGAAATTTGTGAATGTAAAAGATGGTAAAAATCAAATTAAAAGTGGGAGATAAAGCTCCTCTGTTCAAGTTGGATTCTTATAATGCGGGAACAATCGATTTAGGGGAACTAATAGGAAAGCAAAAGATCGTCTTAATTTTTTCAAGGTATTTTGGATGCCCAATTTGCCAATTAGATCTAAATATTTTAATGGAATCAGTTCCAGAAATTAACAATAAAGGCGCAAAACTGTTGTACGTAACTCAATCTGGCGAGAAAGTTGCCCAAGAATTCATTGCCAAATATAAAATTGAGTTTCCAGTAATACCTTCCTCAAAAAAAGAATTATACGCAGAGTATGGGTTGGGATTAATGAACGAGGAAGCTGTTAAAAAAGTCAAGAGTAAGTTCAAAGAAGCAACCGAACGAGGATTTGTCCACGGTGATTACGAAGGCTGGGAAAATCAAGGTCCAGGGCAATTTGTTATTGGCGAAGATGGAAACATTCTTCACGAAAGAAAGGGTTGGTTATTACTTCCTGAAATTTTCGCGGTCTTATAGTTAAGAAAGTGTATCAAACAAAAATTAAATTTTAATATTTTTCAAAAATTTCTAATTTTATTTTCTACAATTTTGGTTAAAGCAATTTAGTCGGCTTATAAAGTATATAAACGTATTACCTGCATATCACTCAGTTTCAAAAGAAGAATTCTGAATTCTATATATATGTAGATATTTCATGGCTATTATCTGAATATCTATATATAGATAATTTTCCTCAGGAATGACGACTATGATAAGTTCAAGACTAAGTGATTCGGAACCCATTCTCAGTCTCAAAGATTTGTTTTATGGTGAAGAACTAAAAGAAGAAATTGAAGCAAAAATAAATCAACTACCTGAAAAAAATAAGAGAGCAAACTTGAAGCTACTCCAAGAGATTCAAACGGTATTACAAAGATGTGCTCACTTAACGGGCAGGCAAAAATTAATGTATTGTGAGAGTCAGAGGTATTTCATGAAGCAATATCTACGGGAAATGAATAGACAACCTTAAAATTCACGTTACATAGTACTTCCTTACTTCTTCAATCACTAAATTGATCAAATCTTTACTGTTTTTAATTGGGTAAAAAGTAACTTTTTCCAATAAGTCTTTGAATTTATCTTCTGGTATTTTAGAGGCTCCGATGAAAAATCCTACAATTTTGTGTCCTTTATTAGATAAACTTAAAAGTAGTTTTTTTGCGCTATTCCAATTATAGATTCCAAAATCGGTTATAATAAATATTAAAGCTTCTCTATCCGATTTCTCGCACTGTTTAACTATCGCTTTTATTGGTAATTGAGTCCCTCCACCTTGATATCTTAAGAGTGTTCGTTCTGCTTTTTGGTAGTTATTTGTCCAATCACATATATCTGCTCTATTAGAAAAATTTATAATGCTAAATTTAACGCCTTTGTTAGCGGCAAAATGGAGTGCAGCAAAAGATGCCAATAAAGCGGTATGATAAACCCCACTAGCAGTCTTTGCTAGATAATTCCATTTCATAGAGCCAGACGAATCAAGTACAAGGAGTAAATCAGGGATTTGTTTTTCTATTAAATGTCCTTCACCTATTTTTTTAGCCCATTTACGTGTTGTAACATTTGGGATAATAATTGGGCTATTTAAAACGGTTTGGACAATATCTAACTCTTCTAAAGGTTCTCCAAGACGCCAGACTTCCGGATAGATTGGTAGTTGACCTCCTGGTTTTTCTTCGTATATTTTAATCTGAATCAAATCCTTAGCTATCCCCCGATACCAAGTAGCTAGAGGGTTTCCATCAATCATTATCCCCGCTTGGCCTGCTGGAGCTCCAAACTCTGAATATGGTGTTTCCTTTGCGAAGTCTTCTGCTTTTTGCCTTAATTCATCGTCTCCATCTTCTTTCAATTTATCTAAAT
The DNA here is from genome assembly GCA_030608765.1 of Promethearchaeota archaeon. The sequence goes on along the minus strand of JAUWDN010000144.1, from coordinate 2,666 downwards.
TCTTATTTTCTAGCGGGTTATCCATGATCTCTAATATCTCTTCGGGAAATTCTATATTAGAACCACTTCTCCCTGGAGATTTTCTATTGGCTTTACCATCGCCGCGTTGCACTCTAGGCCCCACTAATGTAAATGTATTATTAACAAGTGATTTTAAATGGTATGCTATTTTAGACACTTTAGCTTCCCAAAGCGATTCATCTTCAAAATTCTTTTTTACAACATTCACTACTTTGTTTGCTACATTTTCCACGCTAGAGAGAAAACCGTCAGTAGATATTTTTATATCCAAGAGTTTTTCGTAGCTTCGAAAGAGAAATTTTGAGAACTCACTCATTTTATTTTTGCTTTTATCTAACAGGTGAATATAAGTTTTAATAATCTCCCAAGAGATCAGATCTGGTTTTTTTTTATGAAGCTTAGTATCAATAATAAAGTCTGCGAACACATTAACCACAATTGGAGCAAAATTCTCGTTTACATAGATCATAGCAGCTTTAAGTAGTTTCGCATTAATTAAACCATCATACGGGATAACTTGATAATGAGAAACTTCATGAAGGGATATAGCGTAAAAATAATTTATATAATCTTGATCTTCTATGAAAATAGGAGTATTTGCTAAGTTCATAGTAATTTTCCACTTATCTTGAAGGTCAATATAAAACCCTTCTAAATTGGAGTAGTCGAAGATAAAATTGGGCAAGTCTAATGGAGGAAAGAAGAAGTCTCTTTGAGTTTTAGTCCAAGCTTTTTTCGCTAGCTCGATAATATGTAGTTCCTTCTGATTTAAGTCCTTTTTTGTTACGCTTATTATTTTCTTCTTTCTAGACTTCGCCATATCTAAATAGTTTTATGTTATTCCTCTTTTTGAATGTAATCTATTTTATCTAATATATCCCTTAATTTTAAAGCTTCAGACCCACCCGAAATTTGAATGTTAACTAAAGAATCATCGTTAGTACCTGTTACATTAATTTCGATTAGTAAATCTTCAGTTCTAATTTGTTTGGTTTGTCTTCTCCTAAACGCTTCTTGTAAGGATTTATCTAAATTAGGAAATTCGCTAGAAATATCTGCCCAGATTTCTTTACGGTTTACATACTTAAAAAGATAATCAGTTACAGTTTGTTTATACAATTCTTGATTGCAGAAATTAATTAAATAGGCTCTGTTGGGGAAGTCTATATCTTCTATCAAACTATTTCGGATACTTGCAAGTGCATCGATATCTCCGTTTTTTGACGCATGTTTTATCTTTTGGGCAAGTTTTGAATATTTTTTATCCTTAACAGAATTAACAAAAGGAAGTAAATCGAATTTAACGATTAAATCGTTCTTCTGGAAGTTTTTTAAAGTAGCTAAATCATCGTCCTCAGATTTACCATCTCTAAACCTCTCAACTATTTGATAGCATACTTCACGATTAATAAACCGTTTCTGAATTTGATTTAAAATATTTTGAGTAAATTCGTATGGATTGCCCCAACACGGTGGTTTTTCTAACTCTCTTCTTGAATACATAACTCTGTGAGATATAACATAAGGAGCTATTGTATTTACTAGATTGATGTCAATTTGATCGAGATTTAATAGCCAAGTTAAAGCTTTTGAATACCTTAATAGATCCTTAGCCACTCTAACACTTAAGATAGATTCGATTTTATTACATACATTCTGGTTTGTATTGAAGTGACATCCTGAGCATAAACCTGTACCTGGTTTGAGGTTTTCAGAACTTCCTTTATCTACTCTTGCGCATAATGTAAAATCCCTTATAATTGCATGAATATATTTGTTAACATCTGCGTCAAATTTAATTTTATTCACATAATACCAAATTTCCATTAACTCATCAATTGTTAGGACTTTAGGTACTTGAATTAGTTCGTCATAACCGCTATACTTTTCGTCCTTACCAGTCAAAATCAATTCTAAATCGTGACTAGAAGGCATTACAATTGGGATTGAAATTCCAAATCTATCTAAAAATGGTTTCGATAATTCAAAAGTTCCAACGTCTTGAGGATTGATTGTGGCATATAAACTATATTTATCGATAGTTTTTACTTCATCGTAGTATTTGATAGATCCTTCTGCTAAGAGAGATAAAAGAATATCTTGAGCGTATGGGGTCAAACGGTTAACTTCGTCAATAATTTTCCAAAAATTGGTTACAAACTGTCTCCATACAACTTCCTCTACCCCGTCATGCATTAACTTTCCTAGTTTAAGAGTTCCAACCAGTTTTTCTTCAGACAATTGAGGATGGCCTCTTACGATTGCATTTTCAATCTCGATTAAGGAATTTCCTGTAAACATGCGTCCTAAAAGCTTTGTAAGACTTGTTTTACCACCCCCGTGTCCACCAACTAAAAGCATTGCCGAATTTGGCACCAGGGCATTTAGTACGCATAAAGATAATATTTCTGGTAATGTTTTTGTATTAACTTTTTGAGTGTCTTTGTTAAAATATTTTATTTCTAAGTTCTTAGAATGAACGAACAATTGGTTAGCCTGAGTTATGTTGATAATTTTCCACACTTTTTTCCTTAATATCTCTTCTTCTGCTATTTTTGTCGACATTTGGGGAATTCTCGTAAGATTTTTAATATTAAATAAAAATCAGTTCACTTATATAAAAATTAGTATTATTTTGTTAATTC
>JAUWDN010000148.1 GCA_030608765.1 Promethearchaeota archaeon | reverse complement strand
TAATTCAATAATTATTCCTACAGTTATTATAATTGGACACAGCTTTAGCGAAGAATTCTATAATGTAACTGTTGTTCCGCATAATTTGAGAAACGAAACGTTCAAGAACGATATAATTACAGCTATAGATGTCATTATGACTTTGGGAGACCTAGGTAATATTACGTACGAACTTACCTGGTTTGAAAGTTTCAGGGGTGCTAGTTATGTCCACAGTTATTTTGTTAGCAAAATAAATTCTGACGAAACAATCGGTAGATGCGGTTTTCTCTACGATGTTAGCGAATCCTTTATTTTTCTATCTGCAGATGAAAGAATTCTTAAGTCTCCAGAATCTGTTAGGTTTTACTGGGGATGTCTATAAATATTACCTAATAAAAATGAAATAAAACAAAAATAAATAAGTTTGATTTCTGCTAAAACTTTCTTTATAAGAAAATAAAAATAAAAAAATAAACTAAATTAAAGATTTATAATTTTTTAACTATTAGTTCAGCGAGTCTTGAGCTATATCCCCACTCGTTATCGTACCAACTTACTACGCTAACAAGATTACCAATTACCTTAGTCCATAAACCAGCAAATATTGAACTGGCGGGGTTACCAACTATATCACTACTTACAATCGCATCATCGGTATATTCTAATATTCCTTTAAGATGTCCTTCAGCGGCTTGTTTCATCAAAGAATTTATTTCAGCTGCAGTTGTGCTTCTGTCTAAATTAACTTTTAAATCCACTACGCTTCCATCAGGAGTAGGTACACGCATTGCTATACCATCTAACTTCCCGTTTAAGTCGGGAAATACCACGCCAATAGCTTTTGCTGCTCCTGTACTTGTAGGAATTATATTTGCCGCTCCTGCACGTCCTCGAATCATTTTAACAGGATCTCCTGCTCGGGCAGTGTCTACCGTTTTTTGATCGCCAGTATAGGAATGAATTGTAGTCATTATACCTTTTTCTATAGTAAAATTATCTTTTAATACTTTAACTACAGGTCCAAGACAGTTAGTTGTGCATGAAGCCATACTAATTATCTTATGTTCGCTCGTCAGTTTATCGTCGTTACAGCCTAGTACAACAGTAAAATCCGGGTTTACCGCAGGTGCACTGATTAAAACTCGCTTAGCTCCAGCTTCTAAATGCTTTGCTGCGCCCTCTCTTTTTGTAAAGAATCCTGTGGATTCGAGAGCAACGTCTATATTGTTACTAGCATGTGGTAAATTTGCTGGATCTCGTTCTGCAGTGACTGGAATTTCCTTTCCATTTATAATTAAGGATTTTTCTCTAGCTTCTACAGTACCTTTAAACTTACCAAAAACGGTATCATATTTTAAGACATAAGCTAAAAACTTTGGTTCGAATAAATCATTAATGGATACGACTTCAATTTCATTAGGATAACTCTCTGCGGCAGCTCGGAAGAAATTCCGTCCGATCCTACCGAATCCGTTAATCGCTACTCGTTTTGCCATTTATTTTCACTCACAATTTTTAATTAAAAAGATAATTAATTATGTGTTCGTTAGTTTTTTAATTTTTTAGTTTTAATTTGTGGAACTTCACGAATCGAAATTTTGTTAAAACCTCCACAGTTTAATTACTTTTGAATATAGTTTTACTTAATCTTATAATTAGGAGATATTTTTATGAAAGATTTAGAAAAAATTGTATTAGAGATAGTTGATGACATGAGAGATGAAATTGTAAAATTTCACCAGCAGATCGTCCAAATACCCTCCGAGAACCCTCCTTCCAAATACAAAGAAGTTGCTAAGTTTACAGAGAATAAAATGAAAGAACTTGACTTAAAAACTCAAATCAAGCGTAATAACGTTGTAGGAGAACTAGAAGGGGGAGAAGGCAAGTCATTAATTTTTTACGGTCATTACGATACTATTGAAGCATTTAAAGGATGGACGCACGATCCATTCGGTGGAGAAATAATCGACGGTAAAATTTACGGACGTGGAGCTTCTGACGATAAATCCTCTGTAACTGCGGAGTTATTCGCTACCCAAGCGTTAATAAAGGCGGGAATTAAGTTAAAAGGAAAATTGATTCTTACCGCTGTAGGTGACGAGGAAACGGGAGGTCTACGAGGGATTGAATATTTGCTCAGTAACGGAATCGTCAAAGGTGATGCGTGTTTGTTAGGAGATGCACCTTGCGATTATCCTTTTGGATCCACTGGGGGGACCATGTATGTTACATTTACAATTAAAGGAAAGCAAGCTCACGGTTTAGGCGCTCCAGATTTGCCCGTCCCCTACCGAAACGAACAATCGGGCGTTAATACTATTGAAAGAATGGTTAAAATCATGAATTTTTTGTTGGAGTTAAATGAAGAATTCATAGAGAAAAAAACTAAATATCCTTTAATGGACGATTGTACTACATTTGTCAGCAACATAAATCTAGCAGAAATTCACGGGGGGAATAAGATGACTACCGTACCTGATAGGTGCTATTTACATTGTAGCGTAAACACGATACCAGAACAAGATATTGAGAGTATAAGGAAACGAATATTAGATTTTGTAGAAGATTTCAAAAGACAGGATCCCTATTTAGATGTCTCAGTTCAGATTCCTATTTCGATGGAACCCTTCGTAATAGACGATACATCTGACTTTGTAGAAGCCGTAAAAAAATCAGCAGAAGGTGTTTACAAAGAAGAGAGAGAATTTAAGTTGTTCATGCCTTCAACTGACGCCCATTGGTTCCAGGAAAGAAATATTGATACGATCTTGGTAGGCGCTTCAGCTATGGATAATAATTGGCATGCCGCTGATGAATTCGTTCACATTGAGGATTTGATTAATACTACGAAAATGTTTGCCCTGACAGCCTTAAATTATCTAAAATAAACTAATCTAGTTATTTTTCTATTTTTTGCAATATACAAAAGACTGATTGAAAACTTTTTGGACTGGATTTGACAATATCTATCTCGTTTTGATGTATTTTTAACGCCTCAAGAGCGGCCGGATCATTGATATACTTTTTATCTAATTCTTTGATTCTAATCTCAAGTGGGCTATAATATTCTTCCCACCAAGATTCCTCAGGTAAAGAAAAGTGCTCAATAAATTTATAACCACAGCTAGCAACCTTGTGGCGTTGTTCGAAAAAGTGTTTAATTTCGTCATGAACAACCAAGAAACCGTTAGGTTTAAGAAGCCTATTCCATCCTCTTAGGCTTTTTTCGACACCAAGAGTAGTTATTGAACCCTCAGCCCATATGATATCGAAACTATTGTCTGGAAATTTAATATCTATCAACGAGCATTTAATAGCCTTCACTCTATTAGTTAACCCTTCTTCTTCAATTTTTTTACGTAATATGTCTAAAAGTTCTTGATCGATATCGATCCCTATTATTTCGCCCTCACTCAATTTTGCTAATTCCATGGTGGGAACTCCCGAACCACAACCAATGTCTAATATCCGCGGTTTGTTCAATTTTGGAAGTTTTTGAAAAGCTTCTATTGTGTACTTACTGAATACTTTTCTAAAGCGATCTATATTAAGTTCGTTTAACATTTCTTTAGACATGAGTTATTTACCCATTGCAATTATAAGTAAACTACTCATTTAAATGTCGACGATAAAAGTTAGAATAAAGTTAAAATTTAAAATTGCGCTTATTCAAGCTGTTTTACTGCTTAGTTTTTCGTTTAAATTAGTTAACGCACCTGACCACGCTTTTTCAAAATAATCTCGAGCTTTTTGCCACTCGGGACCATCTCTCCAACCAGAGTGGAAGAGAAAAAGGGTTGTCTTTTGCGGATCATCGGAACTAAAGGAAAAAACAACTACTACATGGGTTAATGGGTCACAGAAATTCAGAAAAGATTGAAATCTTTCTGGACCTTTCCATTCAAAAGATAGGAATTTATCTTTTTCGATGCTGGTAATCTTGCATCCTATTGTGCTATTGATTTCCCTATTCTGGGGGTCCCAAAACAGTTCATACTTGCCCTCTACTTTAGGATCAACCTCCGCCTTTTCAGGTAGCCACGATTCTAATTTCTCGTTTACAGTGAACAACTCGAATGCTTGACTAATATCGCAATTCAATTCTATTTCAATTTGTATAATTTTTTGCATTATAATCGCTTTAAAGAAAATTAATTTTTAATAATTAGTGGATTACATCCCTAAGAAACCAATAAAAAATATATTGATTAATCTCTAAATCCACTATTCTTAGTTTATCTTCTACAATTATTAAAATTATAGGTTAAATTATATATCATTGACAAGAATGTAAATGCTTAAATAAGAGATTTGAATTAATTTTAATTGCAAGTTATTTAAAATCCATACAAAAATGTAATAATCTAAAGAGGAAATAAAAATGCCCTATTTAGTTACCATTGTTCGTTGGCCTAGTGAGTCGACAGCAGAGATGATAAAAAAAGCTATTGAAGTTAATAAAAAATTTCCACCAGATGATAGTTTTGGGGATGAGCTTGTGCCTAATGCTATAAATGCCGATATGGATGGTATAAAATCACTTAATGTAACGCTGGTAAAGGAAGGGAAATTAGAAGCAATTAGAAGACGTGCTATGGCTATGGTAAACATGTATTTAAC
>JAUWDN010000101.1 GCA_030608765.1 Promethearchaeota archaeon | reverse complement strand
AATCGATTAGAAATACAGAAGAGCTCTTAGATTTTTTTAATGCAGCTCGAAAGGAAGGAAACGAGGGTATCATTGCAAAATCAATTAAAGAAGATTCTATATACCAAGCTGGAAATAGAGGATTCTTATGGATAAAATTAAAGGGATTGGAAGGGGGAAAGCTAAAAGACTCCGTAGATGTTGTATTAGTTGGAGCATTTTACGGTAAGGGTCGAAGAACTGGCGTTTACGGTGCCTATATTGGAGCAGTTTACGATCTTGTGAATGGTAAATTTGTTGCATTTACCCGTTTTTACTCAGGGTTAACGGATGAATTATCAGATTCATTAACAAAAGATATGGAAACTCATAAAACAGAGAAAAGACCCCGTAATGTTATTTGTGAAGATATTCCTGATGTTTGGCTTGAACCGGAAGTCGTAGTTGAGATCATAGGAGATGAAATAACAGTTAGCGAGAAATTTCCTGCTTTGGGATATTCCATGCGATTCCCAGTTTTCCAGAGAGTTCGACCTGAGAAAGGGCCTGAGGATGTAACTACAGTTAAAGAAATTAGAAGTCTTTATGATTCTCAATAAAAGATAGAATTCATTATTTAAAGATAGATGCATTCTAGAAAAGGAATTTATCTACATATTACTTTTAAATTAATTCCATATATGTCTCATAAATAGATTTAACAGTTTCTTTTATATCTAATTTTTTTGAGGTATCTAACCCGTTTTTGGCAATTCTTTTACTTTCCTCTGGGTGGTTTATCAAATAATAAATTTTTTCAATAAATTCTTTATTATTTCTCGCCTTAAGACAGTTTTCGCCATCAAAAAGTCTGCCTTCATAAGTTGGTAAATCACGTATTATAACAGGTAAACCACAACTCATAGCTTCAAGGATTGCAATGCCTTCACCTTCATAATATGATGGAAAGCAAAAAATATCTCCTCCGGAGTAAGCTGCGATGATATCTTTAACATAACCAGGCATAATTAAATTTTTTTTATTAAAATTATGATTTTTTTGAACTAAAGGAAAAGCTCGTTTCCCAACCCATAGGAAGGTATGTTCATTCAATTCTTTTGATATTTCAATAAAGTCATAGAATCCTTTTCTTTCTATAGGCATTCCTACACACATTACCGTTGTATTATTTAGTTTATAATTTTTTCTAAACTGAGTTCTTTTCTTAATGGAGTGCTTAAATTTTTGTGTGTCAACGCCATTAGAAATTAATTTTATTGGTTTATCAATTTTAAGTTCATTCTTTACTATTCTCCTTGAATGCTCAGTTGGACAGATTAATATATCACCATATCTATAGTATCTCTTTAAATATACTTTAAAAAGCTGAGATATTTGTTTTGAAAATACATATGCATTATCAATATCATAATGAGTTTGGTGAGCAGACATTACGATTGGTTTCTTTAATTTAATTGCTTTCTTCACTATTTGAAAAGTTAACGGAAAACAACCATGAGAATGAATGATGTCATAATCTTTTCCATGATTGTTAAACAACACTTTCACATATTTCTGCATTTCATAAGCTTGGGTCATAGTAGCAACCAAAGCTCCATTAATACCGATAAATTTCCTGAACTTAAAGAATTCAGATAAGAAATTTACGTTTAACATTTTAATAGAAAATTGATAAGTTCATTAGTGTATTATAAATCGAGTTTTTTTAACTCATTCGATCACACAATATAATATGAAATTTGAATTCAAATATAGATTTTTAGTCCCTTATCTTCTAACTTCTTCAAAAAGTTAGAATTTGTATCAAGATTGTTTTCACTAAGATATAATTCTTCTAAATTCTCAAGAGAACAGATTGATTTTGGGAGGTTAGTTAATTTATTTCTGGATATTTTTAAAACCTTTAATTTTTTTAAATTTCCAATCGATTCTGGAATATTTTCTATTTTGTTATCCCCTAAATTCAATATCTCTAATGAAGTAAGGGAACCAATTGACTCTGGAATTTGAATTAGTTCATTTCTTTCAAGATTTAAGGATTTAAGCGAGATTAAATTAGTAATTGATGAAGAAAGTGATGTTAATAAATTCCAACTCAGATTTAATGTCTTTAGTGATTTAAGAGCAGATATTGAATCTGGAACCTCGGTGAGTTTATTATCGTGAAGATTTAAATCTATAAGATTTATTAAATTTCCCAAATCATAAGGTAACAGTTTAAGTTGGTTTAATCTTAAGTTTAAATATTTTAACGACTGTAACAAACAAATAGAATTTGGAAGATCTTGAAGTTCATTCTTCCATAGCAATAATTCTTTTAGATGAGAGAGAGATCCTATTGTTGTTGGGAGCTCATTTATATTATTTACATTTAGATTTAGAGATTCTAAAGCATGTAAAGATTCGATCCAAAGTGGTATTTCTGTTAATTGGTTATATCTTAGAGTTAAGTTCTTGAGATAAGTAAGGTGTTTTATAGCGTTGGGTAATTTTGTTAAACCTTTGAAAATGAAATCTAACTCAATAATTTTACATTCATCAATCGTGTACTTTAATCTCCAGTATATCTTTTTCAAGTAGACTAATGCAAAGTAATTTACTAAAATATCAGCTAACACCCTAAGAGTAAAATCCTTAACCCCTTTGGTAGATTTTAGCGTCTCAAAGCCTATCTTAAAATCTTTGTCGTCAATTTGATTAATTTCATGAACCATGATTAGCTTAGCTATAGGTTCATTTGTTTTTTCTAAATTCTTAACTATACTTATTAATGAGTTAAAAATTGTTTGTAAACAAAGGGGAGATTCTTCGTGATGCAGAGCCCATCTCATTGGATTCATTGCTTTTTCTTTATAATCATAGCACAAAATAAGAGCAGCTTCATTTCTGATTTTTTCATCTGTATCCGAAATAAGCAAATTTTCAAAGAAGCTAATCATAGAATCGCTCTTTCCCCCAATATTTCCAAATTTAAGACCAATTTTTCTTAATAGTTGAAGACTTTCTAATCGGTTTTTCATTTTAGTGCTATTTTCTATTAATGCTATTAGTTGTTGAACTGCTGACTGTTTATCAAGGAGATTCTTATTTAGTTCGTCGAATATATTAGTTGGCGTACGTTTCGTAATTTTAATCCCCCGATTATTTATAGATTATTAGTCCGCTTTTTTCTAATTCCTCCAAAAAACTCGGTGTTTCTTCAATATTATTAAAATTTAAATCAAGAATTTTTAATGATTTAAGATTTTCAAGGGATTTAGGGAGAGATTTCAATTTATTCCCCCATAAACTTAATATTTCAAGAGATTTAAGATATCCAATCCAACTAGGTAAACTCTCAAAACGATTCCAGCTTAAGTTTAATACCTTTAAATGATTTAGAGCGTTGAATGTTTTAGGTAGTGTTGTTAGTTGATTATTCCACAGAGTTAATTCTTTAAGATTTGATATTGTACCAACTGAATTTGGAAGTTTTACTAATTGATTATCAAATAATTGTAGAATCTCTAATGATTGGAACGAACCAATCCAATTGGGAAGTGTAGATAACTTATTCCCCCCCAATCCTAATTTCTTAAGGGATTTAAGAGATTTTATACATTTAGGAAGATGTTCGATATCATTCAATCCTAATTCTAATTGTTTTAGAGAAGTCATTCCTTTAAATGTTATATTTAGTTTGCTTAAATTGTTTCCGTGTAAATCCAAAACTTCTAACTTTGATAAGTATCTAACTGTATTAGGTAAAGAAGATAACTCATTAGCTCTTAGATCTAGATGTGTTAACGTACTTAAAGAACCAATCGATGTTGGTAAAGATTTCAATTTATTATACCGTAAATTGAGATACTTTAAAATTTTTAATGAACCAATAGAATGAGGAATAGATTTGATTTTGTTATAGCTCAAATCGAAATATGTTATTGAAGGTAAAAGGCTAATAGTGTCAGGAATCGTAGTAAGCCTATTAAATTTTAAATCTAGGTTTTCTAATGAAGTCAAAAATTCCATAAATTCAGGAAATTTATTCAAAATTGTCCATCCAAAAACATGGCTACTGACATCAGATAAATCTAATTGAAATATCAGTCCATCTTTCACTCGGTAACTAATTTGACCAAATCTTTTTTCCAAATCCTTTATAACAAAATAATTCTCAACAATTTTTGAAAGTTCAAAACTAGAGAAACTCTCAATTTCTCTTTTTTCGAACAAGAAATTTAAATTTTCTAGTGTTTTTTCATTTGAGATTCTTTTAATCTTATCTATTAACAAATTTTTTGATTGAATGGAATCAATTTTTCCTAAGATTTTTGAAACCGTCAACAGACACCTTAAAGATTCTTCATGTTTAAAAACCCATTTCAACGGTTCAAGTGCTATATCCAAAAAAACTTTTTCTATTACTATTGCCGCAGTATATCTTATAATTTCGTGCGAATCTGAAATTAATAAATTTTCCAATAGCTTGAAAACACTCTTAGTATTAGCGTTAATTTGGGCTAAAACATTGATACTTTCAATTCTGGCTTGTAAATTTTCACTATTTTCTATAATTGAGATGAGTTGATTTATTGCCGAGAATTTATCTAATTTTTTATTCCCATAGTTTTTTTGAATGAGTTTAGGAGATAGTTCCATCAATCTTCGAAATTTGGGTTAATTTTTTAAATTTATTATTATAGACCATTAAATTTGTTATTGTCACATTATAATATTAACATTTTTCAAAAAAAAAACCATGAAAATTGGCTAAGAGAGCAATTATCTTTATAATTATAATAATTGTCTAATTATTATTTCTAAGGTCTATTTCTTATCGGGTGGATTTCTTCCTAGCCATTTCTCATAGAATGCATCAATATCGGGTAAAAAATTGAAGATCGTTGGATAACCTGGGGGCACTGCTTCAACATCTAAAAGAGTAAAACAATTAGGACAGAAATATTCTCGCAATTCCTCCCATTTTGGATCACTTCCCATCATCTTAGGGTAAAGTTCCTCTATTGAATCGATCGTATCTCTAACTCTTATTCTACATTTTGTTTTCCAATTAATTTTATAATCCCCAAATTCATGGCCGCAATCACATTTAACTATTCTTTGGCCATCCTTAGCTATGATATATAGATGTTCATGGAGAGGTAGAAGTATTGTGTCTTCCCATTTAACTTTTTCTTGTAGTATCTCCATAACCTTGTCAAACCTGTTTTGATCTTTTCTCCCGCTAATAATTGGCTTAAGTTCATCCCATTTTAAATTCCCTTTTATCATCCTCTCCAGAGTTTTTTTATCAACATCCATTGCTTATTTCACCTCCATCTGGAAGTCCTCAGGAAGCTTCCAGAACTCACGAAATTCTTTCCCCCATTTAGTTGATAACTCTAAACTTTCTGAATACATCGAGCTTACCGATTCATAAAGATTTCCTTCGATAAGTTTTTTTCTCTCTTTCTCCCAAAATTCCTCAAAAGTTAAAGACTTTTCTTTTCTTTCGTTCATAATCTCTTCTCGACGCTTTGTAGTTGCTTCATTATCAATGTTCCATTCCTTAGTATCTTCGTCATATTTAGCAACGACACCATAAACGTTTTTCACAATATCTGCAGTATATAATCCTTCATCAAGGTCTTGCTTAACACTCTCGATTTTACGCTCAAGAGGGTCTCCGTAACCAGGTCCACCACTCTCAGAAAAATGAATTACATCA
>JAUWDN010000012.1 GCA_030608765.1 Promethearchaeota archaeon | reverse complement strand
TATCATGCTCTTATTGATTGGTGGAGCGAAGAGAAATTAATTCGATACTCAACCAGTTTTGAAATCCTTAACCAAGAAATTATAAAAAATCGAATAAAATTCCTTTTAAACCCAATACATTCAACTACTGCTTTTTCGTATAATATAGGAAGCCAACTAATAATAAAAAAATATGGGGGGTTTCCTTCGGTTAAGGATTTTCGAGACCTTCTTATCAACCCAATTCTCCCCTCCGATTTAGCATAAAATTATATCAAAAAAAAAATTCATTAGCATTAGCTCTAAAATATAAAAGTTCTCTCTCTTTTTTTAGGAGTTTAAATAAATTTTATCAATTATTAAAGTGTTCTAAAAGAACTTAACATAGATATTTCTATTTGGTTTCAAATTTAAAAAAAAGAATTAGTTAAAAACAATTCACATAACAAATAAAGTGAGAAAAAATGCCTGGTCAAACAGATGCAACGCCCTAAAATGATGTTTTTTATAAGAACATCACATATTTTCTACTCTTTTTTAAAATTAGTAGTAAAAAAAAAATCACATAACAAACAAAGTGAGAAGAAATGCCTGGCCAATCAAATGCAATACCATAATCGGATGTATTATATAAGAACATCACATATTTTCCTTTCTTTTTTACATTTATGATTAATATTCCGATAATCATTCACTACTGGGATCGGGGAAAGTTGAATTTAAAGGGATTTTAGAAACTATAAGAAATTTCTCTAAGATTATTTTGTTTAATAGAAATTTTATACACTTATTTATGAACCAGTCTTATAAAATATATAATGAAAATCATATCTCTGCAAATTAGCGATGACTTGTTAGATAGATTTGAGAAAGTTCGAAATCAGAGTGGTTTTAATTCTAAAAGCGAAGCATTGAGAGATTCAATCTTGAAATTCATTGAAATTCATGAAAGTTTCGAAAACTTAGAAGGATATCGAATAATGAATATAAATCTTGTCTATCCGTTTAAAGAACCGATTGCAGATGAGATCTCTGAGCTTTATCATAAATTTCACTCGATAATTAAGGCGGTAACTGATTGGAGAATTGCAGAAAAAAGAATTGAAATTGTTTTAGTAGTAGGAGAATTCGGAATGATTAAGGATCTTTACCAAGCGATTGTCAAGATTAAAGATGTAATTAGTTCAATTCACGAAGTTATTATTGATTAATAATAATCATGTTTAACCAAGTTGAAGAGACAAATCTACAAATTCAGTAGGTTTTTGGGTAAGAATACTAGTACTTATAATATCTGGTTCTGAGATTAAATAATCTACTATATTATCTTGTGTTATGTTTCCCGAAACTTCAATGATAACTTGATCGCGTAAATTTTTTTGCTTTAACAAATTTATAGCATCTTGAACTTTATCAGGGTTCATATTATCCAGCATTATTATATCTGCTCCATTTTTTACAGCTATTATGACATCCTCAACTTTTTCCACTTCAATCTCTATTTTTTTTGTGAAGCTGACTTTAAGCTTTATATTTCTGAGAAGCTCTGCTACATTTCCGTTATAGAATTTTAAATGAGTTGATTTTAAAAGAACCATATCATCTAAATTAAAGCGGTGGGTGTCTCCTTTTCCGATTTCTACTGCTTTTTTTTCAAACAATCGTAAACCAGGTAGGGTTTTTCTAGTACAGGCTATTTTCACTCCTTTTCCGGATTCCTCGATTATTTTTACAAATTTACGAGTAGTTGTTGTTATCGTACTCATATGACACAGAAGATTTAATCCCACTCTTTCACCTAACAAGATATCTTTAGTTTTTCCATGCAATTTTGCTATGATATCTCCATTTTGGATTTGATCACCATCTTCTTTCTTGAATGTAATGTCAACCTTTAGAATTTGAAATAATATCTCCAATTCTTCTAATCCAGATATATAGCCATCGCTTTTAGCTATAATTTTTGCTGGTGAGATAGATTTTGTAGGAATTGATTTTGAACTAATGTCAATAAATGAATTGTCTTCTATTAGAAATTTTTTTAATTTTTTTTCAATTAGGATACGATTATAACTCATTTTCACCAGATTCTTTATACAGTATTATTATTATAGATTAAAAACTAATTAAAATTATGGATGGATTTGATAAAATATTAATTAATAATAATGAAGATAGACTTGAAGCCGAGTTGTCTCTATCGAACACAGAAAATTTACCTTTTGTTGTTTTAATTTGCCACCCACATCCTCAATTTTTCGGGATTTAAATCCTTAAAAAGGGAAAATATGGGGGCAATATGTACAACAATGTAGTATCTGGTGTTTTTAACACATTCGCTCAAAATGGTATTTCATGTTTACGGTTTAATTTTAGGGGAGTTGGAAAATCATCAGGAAATCACACTGTTGGAACTGGAGAATTAATTGATACGAAAACTTGTATTGATTTTCTTATAAACGAGAAACATTTCGAAAAAATAATAATCTGCGGTTATTCCTACGGTGCTGCTATAGGATGCTCTGCAGTAAATTATTCTAAAAAAATCGTTGCATATTGTGCTATTTCGTTTCCTTGGGACTTTATGGGTTTAAAATATAAAGAGCTTTCTCAAAGTGAAAAACCTAAATTATTCATTCAAGGAAATCGGGATATGCTAGCTCTTTATGAAAATTTTGAGAAGCACTATAATTTTTACTTAGAACCAAAGAATTATAAAATAATTAAGGGCGCTGACCATTTTTACATAGGATTTGAGGAAGAAGTCGCTCAAGAAGCATATAAATTCTGTACATCGATAACAAAATAAGAAAGGCAGGAAATTAAATGATTCTTAAATAGAAGAGAGTTTTTCCAAATCTGGTGTCGCGTTATCTACTGCCCAATCGAGAAGCTGATCGTAATAAGATTCGATTTCGTTTGATTCGGGATTTTTAGATAAAACTGCTAAGATAAACTGCGTTTTTTTATCTGGCATAATTATGTTTCTACACACAATATAATCTTCTAAATATTTAATTTTTAAACTCGATAGGAGGGATAAATTCATTTCCTCAGAAGCTTTATATGCTGCATCGCTCAATAACGAGCTCATGGCGGCAACTACTCTATCATCAACATCTTCTGATTTTTGGGAAGCCAAAACTAATCCCGTTGATGTTGAAAACAAGGATGCTCTAAAGTTTCCATTCTCGTTTAGTTCTTTTAATACAAGTTCTAGCCTTGAAACCATATGAATAAACTCTCAGCTATTATTATTATACTATCGGTTTTCTTTATTTTATGTATAATTAATATGAACTATATAATATTTAACTTTATTTTTATGAATTTTTGAGATTTATTATAAAAGTAGATAAAATGTTATCTTCGTCAATTTTTAGCGTAATAACAGTCGGTCTAGCTATAGGTTTTTCAAATCCTCTTTTTGGTGGTGGTGCTTTAGGTGTTGTTGGACTTCCTGGGTTAACCAATAAAGTGTTATACGGTGTACCTTTTATGAGCGGTTGATGAGTATGCCCAAAAACAAGAATATGGATGTTATTTTTTTTAAAAAAATCTTCTAAATTTTCAGGTTTCTTGTGAATAACGCCAATATTGTAATTATTAACAGGAAATTTGATAAATTCATCTAACCCCGTTATTTTATCAGATTCCCCTTTTACACACCGGACTGGCGCTATTTTTTTTAGATATTCTAATAAAAATTCCTCACAAACATCTCCTGCGTGTATAATTTCGTCAACATCTAAGAAAATTTCTTTTAATTGGCTAACTAAAGTTTTAGTTAGGTTAACATCATCGTTAATTAATAAATGTGTATCAGAAATTATACCAAATTTAACCATTGCTTTTTATTCTCGCTATAATATAATAATTACTCCTATCAAAAAAATAATCAATCCGAAGAAAAAGTCCATTATTATCCTAATAATCACATCTGATGATCTTTCTCTTATACTTTTATCGCGTGCGAAATAAGTCCTGAATTCTTTAAAACCTATTGATAGGCTTTCTTTAATTCTGGAGAACTGCCAAATAAACAGGAATATTCCTATAATAAGTAAAGGTAAATAAACATACATACTCATAAATGAAAAATCTTTACCATTTATATAGTTCCAAATTGAATAAGATGAAATCACATTATTCAGAGTATGAGCAAATATCGCGGGAAATATCCAGTGTCGTCTTTGCACTACCATTGCGAGAATAATACCCACTAGGAATGTTTGTAGGAACATAATAATCGGAAAAATTATTGACAATCCTGGCGAAGATATTATAAAGATATAACCAAAATGTCCTAATCCAAAAAAAAAGGAACTTAATATCACAGCCGACATTTTGTTAAAATAATCGCTACCCCTATTTGTTAAAAAGCCTCTTGTTAAGGATTCTTCATATATTGCAACACAAAGAGGAACAAAAATAATTGATAAAAGAAAAATATAGTAATTCTCATTGAAATAAGAATTAAAAGAGAATTCCCCAGCAGGATTTAAAGCTGCGAATTGATAATCGAGCATATCGGGTATTAACAAATATGTAAAGAAATCTAGTGGTATAAAAATTAAAAAAAGCAATAACACACCGTATAAAAGCTGAAATTTAAAATTCTTCTTTGTTATATTAAAAAGACGCAAAAAGTTGCTTGATGGACTAATATCTACCTCTAAAATTAATTTTTTTCGCTGTTTTTCCATTACAAAAGTTGCCAAATACAAAAATAAAGGGATCGCGGTTATAATAATTACAGCTCTTAATATATAATAAAGAGGGTCATAAATCACAGAATTACTATCAATTAAAAATGGTAACAGAAAAGTAGGGATTAACATGAAAATAAAAATGCCAAGAAAGATAATCAATACTTCTAATAGATAATAAAGTCGTTGCCTTAATATAGTTTTTAAAGAGCCTTCATTTCTTCTCATGATTTATATTTACCACCAAGTTTTATGAATAAAAGATAGTTATATGGAAATATTTTAAATTTTTTTATTTGTAGTGGCTAACAAAGTTTTTAATTCATTTCTCCCTAGAATTCCGTTTCTCGCACCTAATCTTTGGATACAATTGCCAGCTATAAAATTGCCAATTTTCACATTATTTCTTAGGTGTTCAAATTTTAGGTTTAAATTTTGGACTAAACCATAAATGAAACCTGCAGAAAAAGCATCACCAGCTCCAGTTGTATCTATTACTTTTTCTATTTTTAACGGTTGTATTAGCTCATCGCGCTTAGTAGTTAATAAGAATGCTCCTTTTTCGCCAAGTGTAACAACAATAACTTTCACGCCTAAGTTGAATAATGAAACTGCTCTTTCTCGAATTGAATCTTCACTTAAATCATTTTCTTTGATTCTAAAAAGAGTTTTAAATTCTTTTTGAGAGAGTATCAAGATGTCGATTTTCTCTAACAAATTTTTGATGTAGTCGAAACCTTGGTCGATAATCAACATACCTGGGTTCAGAATCACAGGTATATTACGGTTTCTACCTATTTTTGCTGCGTGTAATAAGGGTTTTATATTTCTAAGGCTACTTAAAAAGATTAGTTTAGTGGCTGTAATTTCTTCTTCTAAAAGGTCGTTTTTAGATAGGTAATTAGCGGCACCACTATGAGCATATATCCTCCTTTCTCCCTTTTCATCTAATGCCACATACGCAGACCCCGTTTTATAGAGATTAGAATATTTAATTAACTTAGTTTCAACCGAAACATCATTAAAATCATTAATTATTTTATCAGTGAAGATGTCACCTTGCCCTAATTTTCCAACGAAGGCTGCAGATAAGCCCATTTTTGCGCAAACATAAGCTGTATTCGCAGCAGCCCCACCAGATAATAAGTTTAAATTTGATACGAATACTTCATCATCATCAGAAGGGTGTCTTTCTACTTGCGCGACAAGATCAACAAGTGCCGCACCAATACAGATAACATCAAAAATTTTCATCACTTCGAAACTAACTCATAATATTTTGCTCATAGTTAAACGATCCGAATTCTGACTTAATTTCAAGCAGATTTTTCTTATTCGAGAGCGATTTTTCGCATTGCCCAATAATTTTCGTTTCGATATTGAATTTGTTAGCTATTTTATTAATATCTTTAGCAATTGATTCATCGCAACAGATTTCCATTCTGTGTCCCATGTTGAACACTTGATACATTTCTTTCCAATGAGTTTCTGAAGATTTTTGAATCATTTCAAATATTTTAGGGATTTTAAAAAGATTATTTTTCAAATATCCAATGCCATTACCGTAATTGAGGTTTTTTGTTTGACCACCGCCAGTGTTATGAATAATTCCGTGAATCTCCTCACGATATTGTTTCAACACATCCAATAACAATGGAGCATAAGTTCTAGTTGGAGACAAAAGTGCTTCTCCAACATTCAAACTCAATCCTTTAATCTTATCTGTAAGTTGATAATTTCCAAAAAAGACAAGTTGTTCGTCAAGGTTTCGATCATAACATTCAGGATATTTCTCGTAATAAATGTGAGAGAGAAGTCCATGTCTAGCTAAAGTTAACCCATTACTCCCCATTCCGCTATTAAAATTATCCTCGTATGATGCTTTACCATTGCTAGCGAACCCAATTATTATGTCTCCATCTTTTATGTTTGATGCATTGATTACATCTTTTCTTTTCATCGATGAAAAAACCGAAGCATCTACGAGTATTGTTTTCACGATATCCCCAACATCGGCTGTTTCGCCCCCACATACCATTGTATTTAAACCATATTCAGACAACTTTTTACTATAGCTATAATATTCTTTAATAATCGTATCAATTATTTTTCCAGAGATATAACGGCTATTTCGGCCAATATTATTAGATATATAAAAATTTCCTGTAGCCCCAACACACAACATATCATCTATATTCATGACTATGGCATCTCTTACTATCCCCCTAAACACAGAGATGTCATTTGTTTCTTTATAATACATATACGCTAAGCTAGATTTTGTACCTGCTCCATCAGAATGGAAAACTGAACAATATTCATTTCTCTTACCTATATCTGTTACAATTTTACAAAATGATCCAGGAAATAAGCCTTGATCTATGGATTTTATTGCTTTATGGACATCTTCCTTTTTAGAAGAAACCCCTAATTGAGAGTAAATATCTTTTTCGTCAGACATTTTTATAATTGATATTTATTTTTCAGAAATTTTAGTATATTTTCAGTTTGTTCAACAGCTTTTCCTAAGTATTTATGAGGATTTAATAAATCGTCAATTTCTGTTTTTGTAAAAACTTCCGCAATGTTCGGATTTTCGATTAAAATTTCTTTAAGAATACAATTTTCTTGTTTTGCTTTTATTGCTGCATTTCTTAGAATTTCGTGCCCCTTTTGTCTTCCAATACCCTTTTTGACTAAATTAACCATAACTTTTTCAGATAAAAAAGCTCCCTTAGTAAGATTTAAATTTTCTTCGATTTTAATTTCATCAAATTCAACTTCTTCGATGTTTTTAGTTAGTTGAATTATCATATAATCTAAGAGAATGAAATTTTCAGAAAAAATTATCCTCTCATTCGCAGAGTTCGTTAAATCTCTTTCATCTTCTAAAACGATGTTATCTAAAGCAGGAATTATATTAGATTTTAAAATTCTAGCTAAACTGCAGATTCTTTCAGATTTATGCGGATTTCTCTTATGAGGCATTGTTGAGCTACCAACTTGGCTCTTTTTAAAGGGTTCAAACATCTCAGCAATTTCATTTCTTTGGAGCACTCGGAATTGTCTTGAAATCTTAGCTAATGATTGTCCAATTAATGTAGTTAAAAAAATTACTTCAGCATGACGATCTCTTTGAATTATCTGGTTTGTTATTAATGCAGGATGTAAATCAAGCTCTTTCATTATAATATTCTGAATTTCAATACCCTTCTCACCAAAACTTGCCATAGTTCCCACCGCACCCGACATTTTGCCAAATGATATACGGTTTAGAGTCTCTTTTAATCTATCTAAATGCCTATCTATTTCATATGCCCAAACACTAAATCTCATTCCATACGTAGTTGGAATAGCGTGTTGTCCGTGAGTTCTGCCAATACAAACGAGATGTTTTTTATCTTCTATAACCTTTATTAGTGCTACTAGAAGTTTTCTTAAAGATTCTTTAATATTTGTTAACGCTTCTCTTAGCTGAAGTGCTGTTGCCGTGTCTTCAATGTCATAGCTTGTTGCCCCCAAATGAACGTAATTCCCAGCAGACCCGTCACATTGCTCAGATAAAGCCTTAACCATAGCCATTAAATCGTGATGTATCTCATTATCGATTTCTTTTACCCGGTTTAATTTCACATATTTTAAATTAGCTTTCTTACTAATTTCCTCAGCGGCATCTCGAGGAATATTACCTAATTTTGCATGTGCTTTTGCTAATACGGTCTCAACTTTTAACCAATACTCTAATTTTTTATCTTCTGTAAAGAGATCAGCTAATTCTGTTCGATAACGAGTTTCAACAGGATTAATAAATTTATGTTCCATGTCAAATTTATAGATTTGTAATTTCTATAATTAAAATAATCTTAGATCAATTATTATTCTTATTTTAAAATTTTATTAAAAAGCAAATATCTAACTAAATTTGCTTTGTTTGCAAAGTTATATTTTAAAAATAGTTAAAAAAGCATTTTAATTCTGATGTCCCGTTCGTCTAGCAGCTATTTGTCCCACTTTTCTACCAGGTGGGGCGTTTCTTGAGGTTGTTGTTGGTTTATGAGGACTTTGTTTTGCGCCCCCTCCGTAGGGGTGGCTTGCTGCGTTCATTGTGACTCCTCGAACAACTGGCCATTTTTTAGCTTTAGAACGGTATGCGTGGTGCGCGTTTCCCGCTTTTAGGAAAGGTTTATCTGTTCTCCCCCCTCCAGCAACTACTCCAATAGTGCAAAGACAGTTCTGGTTAAACCATTTGGTCTTTTTTGAACGGAATAGTAGTTCAATGTTTTTCCCAGCTCGATTTCTTACAATGGCGGCTACTCCAGATGCTCGTGCAAATTTACCACCATCTTGTGGAGTTCCCTCAACATTGAATACGAGAGTTCCTATAGGGATTTTTCTCAAAGGTAAGATGTTTCCTACTTTCACTTCTTGACCGTATCCTGTTTTAGACTGGATAAATTCTTGTCCTTCGTAAACTCCTTCTGGAGGAAGCCATAGACTCTTTACGTCATCTTCATACTTAATCCTTGCTATTGGAGCGCCTCTACCAGGAGCATGAACGAATTCAATTACTTTAAAGTTCAATAGTTTCTCGTTCTTTTTGAAAGGGCGATACTTAACTTCTCCCACATGTCGGTGACTAGGAGATCGGGCCCATAGATTACCGTATCCTTTCCTTTGAGCTAATATTCGCTTTCCCATAATGTTCACTTATTATATCGAATTAGTAATATCTAATTAATAAAAGTATAAATTTTTTATTATTTTAGAAAGAATTTATTGAGTCTTAAGTTTAAAAGATCGAATTAAATTAGAGTTTATTATTTTTTAAAAGTTCGTCAATATTATAGTTAAAGGCGATTGGAATTTCTCTTTCTATGAATTCACCCGCAATATTAGTCAACAATAAATCTTTAATTTCTCTTGAATCACTAGTCTGCCCAAGCACCCATCCTAATTTAACATATCCAACTTCAGGTAAAAGATTTCTTCCAGGTATGACACCTAAATTTTGGAGCTCTCTTCCTGTAGAGTAGACATTCATTCCAACAAAACCGTGAATTGTCTGTGTTGTCATGAGAATAGTTATATTTTCTTGTATCGCTCTTTTTATGGAATCATAAATTTGGGTACTCACATGACCAAGACCTGTTCCAGCAAATACTATACCTTTATAACCTTTATCTATATAAAATTCAATTTGTTCATTTTCCATTCCGGGATAAGAATAAATGAGCGCTACTTTCTTCTCAAAATTTGTTTTGATGGTAGTTTCAGATTGATTTCGTTTTGTGTAGTTATTTTTAAACATTTTTACCTTTCTATTTCTTACCATTCCTAACGGTATATCATCAATAGTGCGAAAAGTATCTCTTACAGAGGAATGCATTTTTCTTACTAGCGTTCCCCTATGAATTAATCCATAATCATGTGAAGGAGAACCAAGCATAGTTACTACAACCTCAGCTATATCGGAAGTAGCTACAGTAGCTGCGTTTATCAGATTTAGAGCAGCATCGGAAGAGGGACGATCGGAGCTTCTTTGACTCCCTGTTAACACAACCGGAATAGTTAAGTTTTTTAGCATAAAAGATAAAGCGGCACTAGTAAATGACATAGTATCCGTTCCATGTCCAATTAATACCCCATCAAATCCAGAATCTACGGCTTGTTTAACTTTTTCTGCTAATTTTTGCCAATATTCAAATTTCATATTTTCTGATAATATCTCGAAAACAACTTCACAATCAAGATTACAAATTTCTGCCAATTCAGGAACGGAACTAAATAACTCGCTAGGGGTAAAAGAAGGGATGACCGCCCCAGTCGTATAATCTAATCTTGATGCGACCGTTCCACCAGTTCCTAATAATTGAAGTTTAGGTAAATCTTTATTATATGGAAATTCTTTTTCTGGAAGTTTGTAATTAGCTTCCCTTTTTCCAATTTTTTTTATGCTTTGTATATCAGAAACATTTATTCCAACATTATAGTTGTTTTCTAGCTTGATTTCTATAAAATCAGGAGCAGAATATTCGCTTCTTGGCATTAAAATACCCTCTAATTGTGTTTTATTCGTAGTGATTTGAATGATATCCCATATCCCTATTTTATATTTCTTTAAAATGTCTATAGATTTGCCTTTATACCCTTTTAGTTTGTTTTCCACTTATTTCATCTCCTTTAATTTGTCTGATATCTGTTTCTTCAATTCTTTAGAAACGATCTCACCATCTATTTTTCCCCGCACTTTTTTCATAACTTCTCCCATTAGTGGTCTCATGGATCTCATTTCTTTTTCTTTAATAACTTTTAAGTTTTTATTTACTATTTCTTTAATTATTATTTTTAAATCTTCAATTGAGAGACTTTTAAGATTTAGTTTCTCGATTGTTTGTTCGAGAGTAAGATTTGGAGAATCTGCTTTTAATCTCATTATGTCTTCGATAGCTTCCTTTCCAATTTTTTTATTTTTCAATTCTCGGAAGATTTTTTTATAATCTTTATTAGTTATATTTTCTATTTTTTTTCCTTCTCGTTTAATTGCTGTTGCTGTATTTAATAATGTTGTTATAATAATAGATGGTTTGTCGGGATAAATATCAATTAAATTATCAAATAGAGATAGTTTACCTTTAAAAATCAATTTTTTAATTGAACTCTGTTCAACTTTATATTTTTTTGCATAATCTTCAATTATTTCCCAAGGATAGTTTGGTAGATTATTCTGAATTTGTTTAACTTCTTCAGCTGTATTCATTATTGCTTGTGAATCAGTGTCAGGATACAATCGTGCACCACCATGTAATTCTCTCAAAAACTCTGTATTTCCATTATCAAGAGCTTTTCTTGTTTCAGGAGGAACGCCTTTAAATATATATTTTATTCGATTAATTATTATGTCTACTGCTTTATTGAGTTCTTTAGTAGTTCCCAGAACTAAAACAAAACAATCTTTATCTTTAGAATTCAACTTATTTTGAATCTTTTTAATTTCGTCTTTAGACAAATTATAATTTTCCAAATTTTCGTCAGAATGAATAATCCCCTTTATGCCTGAAATAACTTTTACTTTACTACTTACTTCGGTACCAAATCTATAATCGTCCATTAGCTCCTTTCCAAAAATACCTTTGAAACCTTTAAAATTGAAACCGTAAAGTTTTTTTCCCGATTTTATACTAGTTGCAATGAACTTTGATTTAGACTTTGCCATCAAACTAGTTAAATCTACGGGCTCCTTAGGGATGTCATTTTCACTTACTTTTCGATTTTTTAATTCTTCTCTAATCTCTATTAGATTAAGTTGACGTGAAATTTCATGATTAATCAATAAGGGTATCCAACTCAATTTTTGAACTCCTTTAATTTCAATCCTGGTTCCAGATTTAATGCTTACATTAACATCTTGCCTAATTGAGCCAAGTACTTTTTTCACATTAGTTATCCACAGTAATAATCCAATCCTTTCAGCACACTCTCTACATTCTTCAGGTGTATTTATATCTGGTTTAGTTGTTACTTCTACTAATGGAATTCCAAGGCGATCTAATCTGTAAAAATTAGTTTTATTTTCAGTTTTTATTTTCCTAGCGGCTTCTTCTTCTAAACTTAATATATCGATTCTTATTTTTTTATCGTTTTTCAATGTTATGTATCCATCTGTTCCCAGAATCATCGTGCGTTGAAACCCAGAAGGGACGCTTCCATCAAGATAATTCTTCCTACTTACGTGCATCTCTTCAATAATATTTGTATTAAGAAGTAATGCTATTTTTAAGGCAATTTTTCTAGCTTCCTCATTACA
>JAUWDN010000026.1 GCA_030608765.1 Promethearchaeota archaeon | reverse complement strand
TTTAAATCGAGATTCCTCATTTCGCATAGAAATTTTAAAGGGAAATAATGAAACAATTATAAATGTACAAACGGGCTCACTAAACGCGACATCGTATATAAACTCGTCAATAATAGATTTATCACACGGAGAAAAATGGATCTCGAGTGCATATAATGTTTCTTTTTCGCAACCAGGATATAATCAAATTATAATCGCAGAATTGTGGGAGACTAATATTGGACCAAATGATAAATATTGGGCAATTTTTTGGCTGCGTTTAAACATAACATCCTAAGATTTCGCTCCAATTATTTGTACATTATCAACCTTTACGAAGGGAGCGTAGTATGAGCCATAAACTTTAAACTCCTTTGAAACCGATACAATATTTTTAAAAAGTTCTAATAAATTTATTCCAAACATAGTTTCATTTAAAGCTTGCTTAACTTCTCCATCGATAATTAAATTTCCTTGGGATATTAGCCCGGAAAAATCACCGGTGGCTATGTTTGGAGAATCTGCTGTTGAGTTTAACAAGATACCCTCTTTAACATCTTTTATTATTTCTTCATGATGAACTGATCCGGGTTGTAAGATTAAGTTTGATATCCCTATTGAAGGAACGGAACTAAAGGCCCTTCTAGAAGCATTTCCAGTGCTTTCGACTCCTTCCTTACCTGCTGTATAACTGTTATGTAATAATCCAGATTTCAAGAAGATTCCATTTTCTATGATCCTTTTATTTTTACATGGAACTCCCTCTCCATCGAATATATTTGATCCTACTGCACCATTAATCAATGCGTTATCTTCAAGATCCAGATGTTCTGAACCAATCTTTTTTTCTCTTTTATCAACTAAGAAACTACGCTTATATTGGAATAGTTCCGCATTTATAGCAGAAGCTATTGGATTTAGAATCAGGTTTATGGTTCCCTTAGGAGTTAAAACAATCGGCATCTTTTTAGTCTTTATTTTTATTCTATTAAGGTTTTTTTTTGCATTTTTTAATGCTTCTGTAGCAGTAGTTGTTCCATTAATATCAGCTAGCTTCCTTTTCATTTGCGATTCATAACCGTTCGAAGTTTCCCCAGTTACCTTGTCTTTTACAATAATATTAGACGAAATTGAGAATAATGTTTCTTCTCCGTACATTTCGACGCCGTTCGAATTAAAGATATAGGACACATTGTAATTTGCTGTAAAATCACCAGATTGAGAAATTGCTTGGTCATCCTCATTGCACACTTTGATCAAATCTTTAATCAACTCGATCGAATCTTCTATTGTTAGTGTATTGATGCTGTCATCAAATAAGTTCTTAACTTTGGGATAGTTTTTGTATTCTTTAGGTAAATTCTTAAAATTAGGATCTGAAGTGCCCGCGTTCATCATTTTAATAGCGTTTGTAACGATTTTTTCGACAACTTTCTTGTTCAGTTTATTTGTAAAGGCGAACCCTATAGATCCTTCATTATTATAAATTCTAATAGAAATTCCATTATCACTTCCCAATTCGCTGTATTTTATAGAATTTTCTTCGATTTCAATATTGGTATATTTACCTTTTCCAATAAAGATTTCAGCGCATTTATAAGAGGGATACTTTTTTTCGGCGAATTTTATTCCATAATTAGCTAGTTCAAATATATCTATTTCATTGTCCATTTAATTTAATCCACCCACGGTTATGTCCTCAATTCTTATGTATGGCCCTCCATCACTTACATGTACGCTCTGGCCACCCTTACCACAAATCCCAGATGAAAAGCCGAATGTATTTTTATTGCCTATAGCAGAAACTTTATTTAAAACCTCTAAAATCATTCCAGATAACGCGACATCTCGCATCAATTCTTTTTTTTCTCCGTTTTCGATTTTGTATGAAAATTTACACTTAAATTGAAAGTTTCCAGTAGTTGGGTTTGTATAACCATACAGAAAATCTTCGCAAAGAATACCGTTCTTCGTGTCCTCTATTAATTCATTGATTTTCCAGTCCTTTGGCTCAATGTAAGTAAATCCCATACGTACTTGAGGCTTCGAAGAACTAGAAGACGCTCTCCCGTGACCGTTAGGAGGTAAATTCATTCTTGAAGAAGTTTCTAAATTATGCAAATAATTTTTCAACACTCCATTTTCAATAATAATTGTTTTTTGGGAAGAAATTCCCTCAGCATCAATAAAATAGCTCCCAAATATCTCATATGGCAACCCAAATGTTTTTCCTTGCCCCATTGTTGGATTATCTACTACAGTAATATCACTTAAAGCCACTTTTTGACCTATCCTTCCCTTCAAAACACTCTCTTTACTTAAAACCAAATCTGCTTCGCAAGCATGTCCAAGTGCTTCGTGAATTAGTGTTCCTGTAAGTTTTGAATCTGCAATAATTGTAAATTTCCCACCTATAGGAGATTTAGCATCTAATAGTTTAATTGATTCTTTTGCTGTTTTTTCACTTATATTTTCTGCTTTCTCTGTGGAGGATATCTCAAATCCACCTAATCCTCCTACAGAATTAATTGATCTTTGGATAATCCCAGCTTTTTGGGAGTATACTATATTTAAAAGTCGTAAATACGAAAGATTTTGTTTAACTTGACTCCCAAATGAGTTTATAAACACATAATTATTAACACCATCCATGTAAATTGTCCGGGTATTTTTAACCATTTTTGAATAATCAGAGGCGATTTTTTCGTGGTTTTTTACTAACTGAATCTTATCTTCAATATCCACATCAGACAACTTTATTTTACTATCAATTATAAAGTCCGCACTAATAGGATCTCTTTCTTTTATCTTAAACTTGTTTTTTGACAGAGATTCCGTCAGTTTTGCTAATTTTATTGATTTTGAGAAACTTGATCTTATTGTATCCTTGTTAATATCCTTTAGAACAAAGAATCCCCATCCCCCGTTAACAAAAGTTCTTATTCCGCAATTGGTTATATCGTAGGAGGATATTTCTGTGCTCTTTTGATCGGTGAAATCTAAAGTGGTTCCTTCCGTATATGTCGCTCTGATATCCCAATATTCAATTTTACTTCCAGCTTCTCGGTTTAGTTCTTTAATAAAAGTATTATCAAATATCTTTAAATCATCATTAATTTCCATAAAATTCTTCAAACCACAATAAATACATAAATATCAATTCATCAAGAAAATTGAGAGCTTTAAAAGATTGAAGAAGAGAGGGTTAAATAATTTTATTTTTTAAACTTATTAGTTGATCCATTCATTTTACAGAAATTTAAAAAGTGATTCTGCTTCTCCTTTCATTTTCAAATCCTTAATGATTTTAATCGCTCCTTGAATCGTAACCGTTTTGGAAAATTTAGTTGAGTTTTTGAACTGGAAAGATCGATTACATTTCCAACATTTCTTAGTTTTTAGTATTTTATTACTATAAGTCCATTCTCCACAATGATAACAACGAAAAAAGTAGAATTTTTGGACACTCTTCATGCTAAGATCATATAAGAAAAAGTGATTTATATTTTCAATAAGACTAAGGGTTTTCTAACCTAGAAGAGAGATATTTTAGGGTTAATAAACAAAAAGCAAAGTTAAATTTATCAGATATATTATTATTCCTATAGAGTCAATATCAAATTTATCAAAACTTAAAAATTCTAAAGGATTAGGTTCACAATGAAAGAAATAAGTGATAAAGAGTTAAAAAAGCTGAACATTGACGAATTAACGCACTTATTTGTAGATAACATAAATGAACAAAACTTGAAATTAATTGAAGGCATTGAATTTCTTGTTGATGAAAATTTTGAAAATTTCACCCAAAATCTTAACTATGTTATTAAAACTAATACTGAAGTTCGAATCAAGAAAACATTTGAATCAAAAATATTCAAATCTAAATTAATGTTTTCAAAAGCAGATAGATTAAAATTATTCAATAAAATCAATGACATTAAGAATATAGGGGAATATTTTGCCAATAAAATGCTTCTCTATAAGGTTGTATTTCCTGATAAAGAGTTCAAACACCATATCATAAATATTTTAAAAGCATTAAGAGTAATCTCTATTGATTTAGCAGAAGCAATAAAAAGCATCGGATCAGATTTAAGTAAAGCTCATAATATCTGCGAAAACATAAAAGATGAAAGGCGTAAAATGAGAAAAGAGGAGTGGCAAATGCTTAATCGATTATATAATTATGATATGGATTACCTATCAAGAACCTTCATATATTTGAAAGAATTAATAGAAAATATTATGATGTTGGCTGACCACATCAAGAGTTTTTCAGAGTATATTCAATTTTTAGCAACTAAATATTTAATCTTCGATTAAAAATCAAATTGGATTTGACATGGCAGCTGACATAATTTCAATCATAGTAGTGGTTTTAATTGTCTTGGCTATAGCCCTTGCATTTTCAATAGGCGCAAATGACGAAACCTTATCTACTTTAGTAGGAGCTGGAGTTATAAAATTTAAATTAGCTTTACTAATTGGTGGTATAGCAGTTGGGGTAGGTATGTTCTCATTTTCCTTTTCTTTTGTAGCAAAAACTGTCGGTGCTGATTTATTAGGTGAGGCTCTAAATTATACCGATTTTATGTTGTTAACTGTTTTGATAAGCAGTATTTTTTGGCTAATCATTGGTAGTTTCGCAGGAATCCCTTTAAGTAGCACCCACTCGCTTGTAGGAAGCATAGTGGGAGTTGTTTTTGTATATGCTATAACACAGGGAGATGTTAATCCTGAAACAGCGTTTAATTGGGTAAAATTAAATAATGTAATTCTTGGTTGGTTCATATCTCCTACATTTGGTTTAATTATCACATTCGTGCTTTTTAAGATTCTTGCTAAAACATATTTATCCCACTTAAAAGGCTTGAATCAAATCGAGAAATCTGAAAAATATTTCAAATGGTTATTGTTATTTGCTGTAATATTCGCTGAGATATGGGTTGGTGCAAACTCGGGTGAAGCACTAGGAATTCTCTATGGATTATTAGATAAGGGTTCCTTAAATCTAGGGTCATATGTATTTTATGCTCTCCTTTGTGGAATTGCCTCTTGTCTAGGAATTTATATTGCTGCACGGTATGTTGTAAGAAATTTAGCATCTCAAATGATTGATTCTCGGCCAAGCGAAAGTCTTATTACCCAAATAAGTTCAGCTATAATCCTTATGATAGCGACATTGTTAAGTTTACCAATTTCACATAGTCATGTTATAGTCTTCTGTATAATTGGGATGAGTTTAGCTCAAAGAAAAGAAATAGATTATAAAGGTTTAGGGAAAATGGCGATATATTGGATTCTTACATTTCCAGTTGCTGCAATTCTTGCAGGATCTATTTATTTCGGGTTTAATTTATTTGGATTAACCTAAAAAAGTATAAAAATTAATTAGTAATAGTAATATATAGCAATTGAAAAGAAAGGAAATTAAGTGTTAAAAATGGGTTCATTAATAGAATTTTTAAAACGCGAAACAGCTTTAAATGTTTTAGAAAAAACAATTAAACATGCTCAGATCGTCAAAGATTGCGTTAAAGAATTAGAAATAGGACTTAAAGTATTATTGAAGGAGGACAATCTCAATAAAGCCCGTGAAAACTTCCAAAAAGTTGATCTTTTAGAAGACGAGGCAGACAAGATAAGAAGAGAAGTCCTCAATGATGTTTCTAAAGGAGAGTTAAATCCTAGTATAAGATTAAATTTATCACATTTAATAAAAAGATTGGATGATGTAGCAAATTGCAGTACTGGAGTGGCCCGTAGGATAACAACGATCCCAACAAGGTTTTGGAATCAAAGTAGTGAAGAATCTATAAGGTTAATATTAGAAATAATAGAGACAACTGTAAGGGCGGTTGAATATTTAGATAAGCTTGTGATTGATTTAGTGGGAGAAAGATTAAATGTGAAGGAGTACGCTAAGAAAATAAATCAGTATGAACATGATGTTGACCTTCTTAATATAGAATTAAGGGAAAGTCTTCAAGAAACAAAATATGATGTAAATTTCTTTACAATATTTACTGTTGGAAATATTTTCGACATTCTGGAAGCAATTTCTGATTCTATAGAGGGTGTTGCTGATTATATAGTAGTTCTTCTAACAAGTGCTCGAGTTCTTTAGATTCAAACAGAAGATATAAAGAAAATTAGCTATTGTTTTAGAAATTAAGATAGAAACTATGTTAATTCTTAAAAAATGAAGTAAAATAATACTCCAAAAAACAAGGTTTAGGAATTAAAGTTTAAAGTAATGCTTTTAAGGAGTTCTTTGTATCTTGAGCGTAATGTGACTTCTGTTACCCCAATTACATGAGAGATG
Organism: Promethearchaeota archaeon; assembly: GCA_030608765.1. The sequence goes on along the minus strand of JAUWDN010000026.1, from coordinate 2,018 downwards.
TCTTTCTGTGATACCTTTACATTTCTCAGTTTTGCTACGAGATATATTGCTCCCGCACATAATCCTTTAGGATCCTTACCAGATATGGAAATCCTTATCATAAAATTGTGAAGAACTTTCATCGCTTCTTTTTCTACTTCAATACCTAAATTTAAATCCGCACAATAGCGTGGAATTAACGTAACTGGATTGATATGTGAAATCTTTAGATTTAGCTCCCGAACTAATATTTTATAGCACTTTTTTACGATATTATCATTAATAGAAGCCTCCGCTAAAATTTCTTGGAGCGTAATAGGAACCTTTTCGTCCTTACATGCGTAATATGCACAAGCAGCAACCATTCCGTTAATTGATCTACCTCTTAACAGTTGTCTTTTAAATACTTCTTTATATAATCGTACTGCAGACTTTTTTACCCTTTCAGGGAAATTTAAATTGCCACCGATTCTTTTTAACTCAGTTATTGCCATCAACATATTTCTTTTTTCCCAAGATAGGTGAGTATTCCACTTAGCAGCACGTCTTAAGTCGGGGTTTTTAATTTTTGTCCTATCAATAACAGTACTTAAACCTATGTCCGGCATTAAGATAGACATAGGAGACCCTGTTCGCTCCTTTCTATCTTTTTCGTGCTTCGAATAGGCTCTTATCCCACTGTGAGTAATATCTAAATTTCTCTCCCCTACAACCAGTCCACATTGTTGACAAACTGTTTCTCCTCTTTCTTGTATATTTACGGTACTTCCTCCACATTCGGGGCATATATTTGATGAAACATCTATTTCAACGACCATTTTACCATACCACTTCCCTTACAAATTATTATAATTTTTTTTGTCGAATTTTTCGCGTGAATATTATGATAACAAAAAAACTGTTTTTGAACACACAAATTTAACTGTTATAACAAACAATGATAATTCCATATTTAAACATTTCTATTTTCTAAAAAATTTTACCAACAACGGCGACAATTTTTTATTTTTTGTAAACTAATTCATTTTTTTCGTATGATAAAAACGAATTTGAATATAAGTATTTTTTTTTTAATTAATAATAGTTGTATCATTTGGGTATATATTTTGAGAAATTATTTTATCATAACAAAAACGCTGGCTAAAATTTTTCATTCATTCCCAGTTTCGAAATCATAAATACCTTTTTTTATCGCGTGAAAATGGCGACTCTATTCAATTTTGACTTGAAATCAGCAATGAGTTATTTAGATATCTTTTTCTTTTTACATAATCTTAAATAAAACTTTTATCACTACTTTTTTGAACTAAAAATCGTTGTAAATCTTCTTTTTAGGTGAAAAAAACATCTCACAAGAACGAACTAAATCTGATAAAAGAGCGACTAGGTTGGAGGGAAATGCCCAGAGTTCAAAAAAGGGGAACAGAGAGGATAGTCCTCGATTAAATAATGAAGATATTAAAAATCTTGACCTTAATAGTGAAAAAGTAAAAAAATTAATGAAACAATACGAAGAAGAAACTACTAAATACGCTATATGGAGAGGAGCAATAACTGAAGGTTTTATAAAGTGGTTGAAAGGAGAAAAAGTTTACACACGAGCGAAAGAAAGAATATCGTTATATGTAGCTGAGGATGTAAAAGATGACTGGCAAAATTTCATCAATACTAATAAAAATAATTTTCCCACTTTTTCCGAATTAATAAGGCGGAGCGTTAATTCGTTTATAGAGGATTCTGGTAGAGTTTCAAGCGAATTATCAAAACTTAACCCTGCTACACTTTCGAATATCTCTCACGCATTAAAGGAACCGTTAACCTCTATTAAGGGTTATTCTCAATTACTACTTGAAAGCGAAGATTATAGGGGAAAATTAAGCAATCATGTAGAAGAAACAATTAAAAATATCTTCGATCAGAGTAATTTGCTAGAGAACATCATAAAGAATTTTTTAGATAACATTAAACCTGAAACCACACCTTACGATATATTATTAATTGAAGACGATTTAGCAACAATCAGACTAATTACTAGTTAT
>JAUWDN010000238.1 GCA_030608765.1 Promethearchaeota archaeon | reverse complement strand
AACCGTTTGTAGATGCGACTCTCATCTTATTTTACTATTTTGTTAAACTTAAATTTAAATATTCAAACTTTTACTATTTATTAGATCGTTATTAGCTAAGGGATAATAGCTAAGGTTTTAGAACCCTAATTAAATTATTTTCAATTTCATGATTGTAAATACTGAACGTTATATACTGTGTAAATTAGGAGGATATGATTTATCTAGTCCAGAAATCGTCATTTCCTATCCAACTCTTGATCCTACCATTAGTGAATCGGAGGATTTACTTTCTAAGTGTCTTCCAACTGGTATTAAAAGTGGAGATTTCGCAGTAAATAAATATAGTAAATGTAATCTTTTGTCTTATGCGTTCAAGATAGATCATGAAGAAGAAAGAAACGATTTATTAACGATTTCTATTCTTTTAAAAAAAAAATTAAACATGGAGATTTATAAACATGTTTTGGAGAACATTATTTCTACTTTGAACTGCTGCGGTCTTTTGACCGAACAAATCTTAGTAGATTATATTCAAACTATTTACGATGGGATCAATGAGGAAAAGTTAGTCTTAGTCGATGATGTCCCTATCGATCTCTCGATCATTTTTAAAGATATTAGATCAAAAATTTATAAGCCAAGACCTGAAGTAAAAGGGAGTTTTTTCTAATGATAGCACAAACAGTAGATTTAGTAGAGGTTGTAGCAAATTATCTTGGAATAATAATTATTCCAATAATGACGATAATTCTAGGTAGAAAAGTTTTTAGAGAGAGAAAACAAATAAAAAAGCTTAATATGATTAGATTCATCAATTTTTGCATTTTCTTAACGCTTTCTTGGCTCTTGATATGGGAGTTTCTTTATGAAAGCACGCCGCTCGGAGATTTTCTCAACCCTGAATTAATAATCTCAATTGACACATTTTCGCTTTATAGTTTTGGCTTAGGATTTATGATTACATTGGCTCTAGCAATGGTGGCTTATACAAATAGATTGGAGTCGCTTTATTTCATATCATTTTTTATATTCGCAGGAATGTTTATTGTGTTTCTACTAACGGAAATTGCAATATTTCTACTTCCTTATGTTTTTGCAGGCGGAGTAATATCAGTAGTGTTCTTATTCGCTACTAGTTTTAGATTGAGAGATAATAGCTCATTAGGGATTGCTATCTTTGCTACTCTCGTTTTTCCAACCCTCATAGCAGAAAAAACTATAGTTGGACAGATATTAAGCTTGGTATATCCCATTTTTGGGTTGATTTTCGCTCTCGGTTATTTCAAATTATTCAAAGAAAAAGGGGTTGAGCAAAATGAGTGATTTATTGCTCTTTTTAATATTAGAAGTCGTTTTTTTGATTTTCTGCGTCATTACAATGGTGATTATTCTCAGAACTTACTTAGATATTAAGGAATCCATTTATCTTGGATTAATGCTTTTCTTTGCTGCAATGCTATTTAATTCAATTTTTCGGCTTACTAAACTGTTTTTCATTACACTAGATTTAAGAATCGGAGCCAGATTAAGCTTATCTAACCTTATTGCCCTATTAATTTTCACCATTCAACTGCGATTCTTCTTTTATTTAAAGAAGTTAAAGAAATTTTATTGGCTCCCATTAATTGCCAGTTTTTACATAGGTTTTGGGCTAATTGTAAACGATTCTCTAATATTTTTTATTTCTTATGCTGTAGTAATTGGTTTTATTATTCCAGTTATACTATTAAGAGAGGGCAGAAAAACACGCAATGGACTTGCCTTTGGACTTGGATTATTCTTTCTAATATATGGACTAAGTAAAATGCTACAAATTCCAATCGTACCTGAAATATTAAGAATTGCCGGAATAATTGTCTCCACTTTAGCAGTTTTAGAGTTCTTTGATAAGCATCTTTTCCAAGATAAAGAAGAAAAAGAAAAAATTCAGAGTGCTTGGATATCAAAACTGACTGCTAAGAAGTAATTGGATCTTTCGTGAGCTAGTTATTCTTTTACTCTATTATTTAACTTAAGTTTAAATAATAAAACTATTACTAATTAATAAACCTCTGTCGTCTAAGGGATAAGGGACAAGGAGTAAAATTTTGTCGTTCAAATTATTTGAATTCAAAATCATCTAAATCGTTAATGTGAGGAACTATGGGAGTTAAAAATATTATTCAGAAACTTTTTGCGAAGGAAAAAAAAATTGTAATTTGTGGGTTGGATAATGCAGGTAAAAGCACTTTAGTTAGTTTTCTCCAAAGTGGAACTTTTGTTAAACACACGCCTACAATGGGAAAGGAATTAACAAAATTAGAGGTTCAAGGCATTCCTATAAATCTTATGGACATGGGAGGTCAAAAAGATTTTAGAGACCTCTGGTTAGGTGAACTCTCAAACGCTTCGTGCGTAATTTTTATGATTGACGCTTATGCCCGGGAAAGATTTAGTGAAGCGAAAGACGAATTGTGGAAATTAAAATCAGTATTTAAGAAGAAACCTTTAATCATTTTGACAAATAAGAATGATATGGACCCAGTAGCTTCGATGGGCGATATTATCAAAGCATTAGACTTACATAAAATTGACACGTTTGAAATTCTCCCTATTTCTTGTAAAACAGGATATGGAATTGTGCCTGCCTTTACGAAAATTTATTACAAACTTACTGGGAAGCAATTAGGTAACGCAGTAACCCCTAGGGCGTTAACCGTATTTGATAGAGGCGGAATACCTTTGACTTCTTCTTCCAATCAAGATATTTTACATGGTGGTCTATTCGCTGCTATTACTCAATACGCTAAAGAGTCTTATAACTCTGAACTAAATCAAATTAGACTTGATGGTAATATTATAATTTTTAAACGGACTGACAACCTAATGGGATCGATAGTTCTCAGGGTTGAGGATGTTGATAATATACAAGAAGCAGAAATAGGTTTGGGCGAACTACTTCAACATCTTGAACATATGTGCCCTGAACTTGCAAAGGAGCAATTGGATGCTAAGAAAATTGAGTATTTAGTCCAGCAATACTCTTCGAATCTTATGAATTAAAATCTTGTGTTTAGGTGTAATTAGCCTTATTTTTAGTTTATTCTAATTATAACGTTATTACTCATTATTTATAACTCTTATAATTTTTATCAATTTTTGAATCATATCCTTGGAAGTTTTGCTAAACAACCTTACCATCGGTTCTTTTCCGATCGATCCTTTGTCCCAAATAAGATCGGGAATCTCGCCCATTTTTTTTTTACTTTCTTCAATAAGCCATCTCATTGTAGATCGTTCTTCTTGTTTAATAGAGTCTGGTTGTGATTTTCTCAAAAATTCAAATGTCGTTAAGTTTGTCTTTTCTTGAATATTTTTTATGTATTTTTCTTTATATCGTAGATTTGTAACAAAGTTAATCGAGTTATCAAATTCTTTTGCTGAAAGAATCAGTCGGGCAGTGTGATCTGACACATTAAATTTTACTTCTCCAGA